>JAAOII010000078.1 GCA_015163845.1 Candidatus Portiera sp. | reverse complement strand
CTCCAAGATAAGTTATTTAAAGCAGTGGATGCCGGCAAGGTTGAGATAATTTGGGATAGCCAGATGATATCCTATGTGGGCAATGAGACGGGTATTACAGGTGCGACAATCCAGCAGAACACCCATAGCAGCCATAAGAGTGATAATAAGAGCGAAGAACGTAAGTTAGATGTGGCTGGTATCTTTATCGCCATAGGCCATACACCTAACAGTGAGTTCTTGGGCAAGGAGGTGGAGTTTTCCAATGGCTATGTCAAGTTAAATAATCAATTAGGTGCTAACTTCACTGCGACTTCAGTCGCTGGGGTCTTTGCTGCTGGTGATATAGCTGACCATCATTATCGTCAAGCAATAACTTCTGCTGGTATGGGCTGCATGGCGGCCTTAGATGCTAATAATTTTTTACAGGGTCTTGCATAGCAGATGCCGACAAACGTCCAAGAATTAACTAGTTTTTGCGATGAGCTATTGAAAACGTCCTCGGTTAAGGACTATTGCCCCAACGGCCTACAGGTGCAAGGGCGTGAGGAAGTATCAGTCATAGTGAGTGGGGTTACTGCCTGTCAAGAATTAATTATACGAGCACAAGAGGAAAATGCCGATCTGTTGTTGGTGCATCATGGTTATTTTTGGAAAGGCGAGGATTCACGGGTGGTGGGGATGAAATATGCGAGATTGAAATTACTGATGGATGCTGGGATTAATTTGCTTGCCTATCATCTACCACTGGACATTCATAGAGAATTGGGTAACAATGCTCACTTGGGCAGTATCTTGGATATTGATACCAGCAAAGCAGAAGTTGCTACTTTATTGCCGCAAGAGAACCTAGGGTTTATAGCTGAGCTAAAGAAGCCCTTGAGTGGTGAACAGCTCAAACAACTTTTTCATGATAAACTCGGGAGAGAACCACTGCACATAATAGGTAGGGGAGGAAATGATAAACCAATTACAAAAGTGGCTTGGTGTTCAGGAGCGGCTCAGGACTTCATAGAACAGGCAAAAGAGCAAGGGGCAGATTGCTATATAAGTGGTGAGGTTTCGGAGCGCACCTTTCATTTTGCCAAAGAAAATGCGATTGACTATTATGCCATTGGTCATCATCATAGTGAGATGGGTGGGGTGCAGTTACTTGGTGAAAGAATTGCCAAGGAGTTTGGTATCAGCCATAAGTTTATTAATGTCCCCAATCCAGTATAAGTAGTTTAATAAATAAAATGACACAGATAAAGTTTGTTGATTTAAGTGCACAATATCTTGCCTATAAGGAAGAGATAAACCAACAGGTATTAGATGTTTTAGCAAGCATCCAGTATATTGGTGGCCCCCAGCTTGAGGGTCTAGAAAAAGAACTACAAGAGTTCTGTGGTTGTCAGCATGCCATAGGATGTTCAAATGGCACCGACTCCTTACTCCTTGCATTATTAGCTGCTGGGATTAAACCACAAGATGAAGTCATAACTACTTCTTTTACTTTCGTTAGCACGGTTGAAATGATCTGCTTGATTGGAGCGATCCCTGTCTTCATTGACATAGATCCAGAAAATTGTTTAATGGATAGCAAGTTGTTAGAAGGGGCTATAACCCCTAAGACCAAAGCAATAATACCTGTTTCTTTGTTTGGGCAGGTATCGGCGATGGATGAGATAAATGCTGTAGCCCAGCAACATTCCTTGGTGGTAATTGAAGATGCCGCCCAATCATTTGGGGCTAGACAATCTACTACAAAAGGAGAAAAATACTCATGCGACTTAAGCACCTATGCCTGCACCAGTTTCTATCCAGCAAAAGGTCTGGGTTGTTATGGTGATGGCGGTGCGGTATTCACGGATAATGATGATGATGCCAAAAAACTACGTTCTTTGCTAAACCATGGACAAAGCGATAGATATGAATATGTTAATATAGGCATCAATGGACGTTTGGATGATATTCAAGCAGCTATCTTAAGAGTTAAGTTGCGTCACTATAAAGATGAAATTGCTCGCCGTTGCCAGTTAGCTGACAATTACACTAGAGCTTTAGAGAATACTCCAACCCTTACTCCGCTAAAATTACTTGAGGGCAATAAGTCCGTCTATTCGCAATACTCCCTCTATGCCCCGCTGAGCAAGCGAGACGACTATAGAAATACTCTGCAAGAACAAGGGATACCCACAGGGGTCTATTATCCCAAACCATTACATCAGCATAAGGTATTTGCTGAGTTTGCTTACAGGGGGAGGGATAAGAATAGTAAAACGCAACCTGTTCCACTGCCTCATACAGAAGCGGCGGCGTCTAGAATTTTTTCACTGCCAGTTCATCCGTTTCTAAGCGATGAACAGCAGGATAAGATTATTGAAGTCCTTAATAGATTAAAGTAGATTAAAGTAGATTAAATTAATAACCTAAATTAAGCAGCAATCTGTCGGGGTCTTCTGCTTAGCTTTACCTAGCTCTGCTTCTATCTACCTAGCTCTGCTTCTATCTACCTAGCTCTGCTTCTATCTACCTAGCTCTGCTTCTATCTACCCTCTAGCTCCGCTTCTATCTACCTAGCTCCGCTTCTATCTACCTCTAGCTCTGCTTCTATCTACCTAGCTCCGCTTCTATCTACCTAGCTCTGCTTCTATCTACCTAGCTCCGCTTCTATCTACCTAGCTCCGCTTCTATCTACCTATAGCTCCGCTTCTATCTACCTAGCTCTGCTTCTATCTACCCTAGCTCCGCTTCTATCTACCCTAGCTCCGCTTCTATCTACCTAGCTCCGCTAGCTCTCATATACTTGATAGTATCTCTGCAGATGCTGGGTAAATCGTGTTTGGTTTGCCAACCGAGATACTTCTTAGCATAGTCGGTGGAGGCATAAGAAGAAATGGTGTCTCCTGGTCGTCTTGCACCAATTTTATAATTAATGCTTTCGCCTAATTCTTTTTCAAAGTTCTCAATTATTTCCAATACAGACCATCCCTTGCCACATCCAAGGTTGACTGCTTGGTAGCCAGTGTTTTCCCCTAAGCATTTTTCTAATGCCAAGATATGACCGTCAATTAAGTCGTTGATATGGATGATATCGCGGATACAAGTGCCATCTTTGGTATCATAGTCGTCGCCGAATACTGTCATTTGATATTCTGGGGTTAGATGAGCCCGGCACATAACTGGGAATAGATTGGCGGGTTTCTCGACAATATCCTCTCCTAATAGACCACTTGAGTGGGCACCAGCTGGGTTAAAGTAACGCAAGGATATACAGCTATAATCATCACTGTAGGTGGCGACATCGCGCAGAATGCTTTCGCCGATAATCTTCGTGGTTCCATAGGGGTTGGTGGATGCTAGGGGATGTTCTTCATCAAGTGGTAATCTCTGAGGTATGCCATAGACAGTTGCCGAGGAGCTATAGACAAACTTATTACAACCGAACTCATTCATGCTATTGAGTAAATTCAACAGGCCTATGACATTGTTACTATGGTATCTAAGTGGTTGTTCGGTGGATTCACCAACTGCTTTAAAGGCTGCAAGATGTATAACTGCAGTAATTGGTTGAGCAGCAAAGCATTCTTTAAGTGCTTGTGGAGTTGCTAAATCTGCTTGTATGAAAGTGATTTTTTTCTTGGTAATTTGTTCTATTTTCTCTAGGACCCCTGCTTTGCTATTGGACAAGTTATCCACACCAATGGGATTGTATCCTGCTTCTATAAGAGCGACACATAGATGAGAGCCGATGAAACCACTGGCTCCAGTAACGAGAATATTTTTATTGTTCATGTAAGTTAAGATTAATTATTTGATTATTTAATTAGTTGGGCAATTTGCTGTGCAGCTTTAAGTGATGCATTTAGTTTAAGCTTTTTATGCATTTCAGTATACTCCTTCTCTTTAGAGGAGAAAGGCGTGTTAAGTTGTTGCATTAGTTCTTTAGCTATAGGTTTGGGTTTGGCATCATACTGCACTAGTTCTTTCACCATCTCACGTCCAAACATTAGGTTGGGTTGGGAAATGAATTTGGTTTTGATCATTAGTTTAGATACCCAATAGGTTGGCATGGGGACTTTATAGGCAACAACCATTGGACGTTTTATCAACATTGCTTCTAAAGTAGCTGTGCCTGATGCCAGTAGTATAGCATCGGCTGCTGCCATGATATCATGAGATCTACGCACAAATATTTTAGTATTACTAAGAGGTAGCTCACTTTCTTGGATAAGTTGGTTGATATGCTCAGCGGCTTTATCATTGATGGCGGCAAAGATAAATTGTAGTTGCTTATCTTGTTGGAGGCAGAGGTGTACACTATCAATGAATATTTGACTTAATGATTTTATTTCAGTGGAACGACTACCAGGCAAGACACCAATATATTTAATATTATTGCTATGATTGATGCCTAACTTTTTGCGTGCCGCTTCTTTGCTAGGATTTTGCAAGGGTATTTCGTCAGCGAGAGGGTGTCCTATGTATTGTGCATTAATATTAAGTCCATGCTCGCTATTACATTTTTTGTAGATATCAACTTCAAAAGGGTAGGTGCATAAAAGTAGACGAACTGCTTTGGCAACCTTGAATACCCTTTTCGGTCGCCAGCTCCATATAGTAGGACTAATGTAATGGACAGTATTGATGCCCTTGCTGAGTAACATTTTTTCTAAGTTTAGATTGAAGTCAGGTGCGTCAATGCCTATGAATACATCTGGTTTAACCTCTAACATCTTGTTCCGCATACTTCTCATAATGCTGAGCAAGCGAGGTATGCGATGAATTATTTCAAATATGCCATGGGCTGTGAGTTCTTCTAGTTTGAACATTGACTGGACCCCCTGTTTCTGCATGTATAATCCGCCCACACCTATGAACTTTGCGTGAGGAAAAATCTTCCGTAACTCTTTTATGAGTTCGCTGCCTAGATAGTCCCCTGACTCTTCACATGCTACTATTGCAATGGTTGGGTCTTTGTGCATAATCCTTTGGAATCTTCTATAATCTAGGTTTTGTTATGCCGCGGGTGGATGACTTCACAAAATCAACAAAAAGTTTTACTTCAATAAATTGTTTAACTAATTCCTTGGTCTCTGGACTATTCAATGCATCTTGAATTGTGGTGCCACTTCTATAAAATATGTGGAAAATCTTTTTAGTTGCTGCTTGGGTCCTCTCATCCCATTCTGCCCTTTGCACTCCTTTGTCATTGAACTTCATAATCTTTTTATTACCATTGTCAGCACATAAAGTATAAGGAGGTATGTCTTGTACTACCGGAGTGCATTTGCCTATGAATGAATAATCACCTATACGACAGAACTGATGAGCAGCTGCTAACCAACTCATGACGACGTTATTGCCTATTGTGACATGTCCTGCCAGTGTTGAACTTTGCGTGAAGATGTTGTTATTACCTACTAAGGAATCATGGGCTATATGCACATTACCCATTATTAAATTACTATTGCCTATTTTGGTAACTTTGCCACCAGCACTAGTTCCACGATGTATCGTGACCCCTTCTCTTATGAGATTATCATCTCCTATGATGAGTTGATCATCGGTGCTGTGATTTTTTAAGTGTTGTGCCTCTCCACCCAATGCAGTAAATGACCAGACCTTATTACGCTTACCTATTGTAGTGGGACCTTCAATGTAGACATGTGATTTTAGATCACAGTCGTCACCTATTATTACATCATCCCCTAGGTAGCAAAAAGGACCTATGTTGACCTTGTCGCCTACCTGTGCCTTGGGAGATATTATGGAGGAGGGATGAATCATCGTATAGGTTGAATACTTGAATACTTGCTTGGAGTTCATTCCCCAGTATTAGATTATCCTCGTTTAGCGAAGTCCTTCTTATTAACACCTTTGCAATATATGGTTGCTGCACAAGATAAAGCATCATTCACGCTGGCTTTACCTTCATATTGCCATAAACCATTCCTGACTCTTAAAATTTTAATATCTATCCTGATAGTGTCGCCGGGAAAAATGGGTGACTTATAACGCACCTTTTCAGCCCCGGCTAATAAGAAAACATAATCCTTGGTCTTTTCAGTGCCAATTGTTTTAGCACTCAAGACGCCTGATGCCTGCGCCATTGCTTCTAAGGTTAGGACACCTGGCATTACTGGGATGTCTGGGAAATGCCCTTGAAAGAAATATTCATTAATAGAAACATTTTTGTAGGCAACTATGTGGGAATTCTCCTCCAGTTCTCCAACCCTGTCTAACATTAAGAACGGATAGCGGTGAGGTATATATTTTTGAATCTCTGTTACATCCATAATCAAATCTTAACCGCGTTTTTTATTTTTTTTGCCTTTACCATTGAGCTCTTTAACCACTTCTTTGGTGATGTCTATAGTTAATCTGCCATAAATGACGGCATCTATAGGCATAATCACATGTAGATTTCTTTCTTCTGAAATTTTTTCAACTATTTTTTGGAGGACCTTAGTTTGCTTTTTGATAAACTCTTGTTCTTTTGCTTGGATTTTTTGTTGGACGTCTTGCCCCAAGGTTTGATATTCAATGACATCTTTTTGCAAATCCGTAAGCAGTTGTTTTTTTTGCTCCTCGCTCAATAGCTCCTTACGTTTATCCAGTTTTTTGCGAGTAGATGATATTTTACTTTCAAGTGATTTGATTTTTTGAGTATCTTTCTTAAACTGTTTTTGAATGCGAGCATTCTCTTTCTTGGCTTCATTGGTAGAAAATATAGCACCACGCCAATCAATAACTCCAATGATTGCCTTATCTTCGGCATAGACCATAGTAGTAGATAAAATGCCCATACTTGGTAAGAGCAGCAGAGAAAGATATAGAATAATTTTGTTTAACATGATTAAATTATACCATAGCAGAGGGGTATCCTAATTGATAATTTCTAGGAATATCATAGAAGCTATTAGTTTATGTTGCCAAAACTAAATTGAAAATCCATGGTGCGATCATCGTCGCGTGCATTTAGTGGCTTACTAATGGAAAAAGCTAGAGGGAAAAGCTGAATATACCATCTCAATGACAGACCAACTGATTGACGCAGTTGATCATAGCTAACTGGAATCTCGCAGTAGGGTTCTTGGATTATGCAACGAGTATTGAAAACATTACCAAGATCCCAAAATATAGATGAACGAAGGTTACTAACACTATTGGTTGCTGCACCCAATGGAAAGATAAACTCGGTGCGACCTAAAGCCCGCAGATTGCCTCCTTGGCTTGATGAGGTTGCTCTGCCATTGTTTCCTGTGCCGCGCGGACCTAAACTACTCGACGCAAAACCTCTAACAGATCCTGTGCCCCCAGCAAAGTAATGATTATAAAATGGTAGATATAAGTTATCTCCTTCATACCAAGTGTCAAAGAAATTAACACTAAAACCAAAGCTGAATGCCAACTCATCAATTTCACGATCTAGTTGAACATAGGATATATGATATAAGGAACTTTCATAGATGGGAACTCTATTATTATTATCAAGAGGGAATCTGAGTCCAGTAGAAAGAGAAGTTCTATGGCCCTTGGTTGGCTTAAAGCCACGATTTAAACTATTATGAGATATTGTTGTGGTGAAGGCAGCGTCTAAATATGAACTACCATGTCTATCAGTATAATTACCTATTTCTTGCCTCGCTGAGCTACCTGTGGCGATATTTGTATTGGAGAAGCTTAGCCCGTAATTTATTCTATCTGTGAAGGATATTGGATAGCCAAAACCTACTCCTACCCTCGTACTTAATAATGCATAATTAGCTATGTTTGCCTGATCAAAGTCAATACTCCTAAAATTGAGGAAATAATTGGCACTGACTCCGTCAATATTAATGAAGGGTTGTCTTAAGTTAAATCCTAGCTCTTGAGAGATTCTCCCATATTTTATTTGCCCACTTAAGCTATTGCCACTGCCATAGAAGTTAGCATCTGAATATGAAAAAGATAATGACACGCCATCTACATCACTGTAAAATAAACCCCCGCCGACATTTCCTGATTGCGCTTCTTCTATTATGAATATCAAGTCAAGCTGGTCTGGTTTGTTTGGAATTGCTCTTCTCTCCACTTGGACACTGGCTATGTAGGGTAATCTTCTTATGGCAGCTAAGGACCTCTGCACATCAATGGTGGAATAAGGACTTCCTTCATATTGGCTTAAATAACGTCTTAGAGCGGTGTGTTTACTTTTCTTATTACCAGTAATCTCAATATTGCGAATATAGGTTTTTTGTCCAGGAAGCACATAAAAGTTTACATCAATAATTCCAAGTAGGTCATTGTATTCATAGCGGGTATTAACTTTTGCCAAGCCATAGCCCTCTATCCCTAGACGGTTGATGATAAGATCACTTGATCTAGTAATATCACTTTGCCTGAATAGACCGCTGGCCTGAGCATTTAGATCGTTTAACAAATCCTCTCTGGGAACTATTGTGTTGCCAATTATGTTAATCTTATTGATTGTGTATTTTTTGCCTTCGTCGATTTCTAGATAAACAGCAATTAGATCCTTTTTCCTATTGATGCTGACTATGTTATTGCTAACAACTACTCGAGCATAGCCATTGTTTAAGTAGTATCTAGTGAGGGTATCAATATCAGCAATTAGAGCTGTTCTTGAATATTTAACTTTTGCAGAATTAGAATTAAACCTGCGGATCTCCTTTAAACTGAGTAAACTCTTAAGTTCTCTATCCTTAAATGCTTTATTACCAGCTATTTTTATCTTGGTAATTTTTGCGGCTGTCCCCTCAATAATATTGATATTTATGTTGACTCTATTGCCTCCTTCAAGTTCTTCCAAATCTCCTTCTATCTTAGTGCCATAGCGACCTTGTTGGGCATAGAGTGCTGTTAGTTCTTTGAGAATTATTTCAAACTCAGTATTTTTAAGAATTTCACCTTTTCTAATACCGCCATCTTCTAAGACATCAAGTATTTGTTGCTCTTTGATGAGTTTGCTGCCTTTCACGCTAATTTCATTTATAGACGGGAGTTCTGTAACTTGGATATTGACAATACCATTCTTATGACTAATATCAACATTACTATAATAGCCAGAATTAAAAATATCTTTGATGGCTTTTGATATATCTTTCTCATTGAAATTTCGCCCTTGGCGTAAATCTGTGCTTGCCAGCAACTTAGCATAAGTTACCCGCTGAATTCCTTCAATTCTAATTTCCTTGAGTAATTCTTGTGCTAGTAGCTGATTAGGAATTAAGCATCCTAAGCATCCAAAAATAAATACTATAGTCGCAAAATATTTCCTCATAGCAATCGACTGAGATCATTGAAAGTAACAAAAATGAAAAGAGTTACCAGCAGGGCAAAGCCAAGTGTTTGATAGTTGCGTAGAAACCTTGCACTGGGTTTTCTTCTGAGTAATACTTCAATGATATGGGTGACTAGATGCCCGCCATCTAATATAGGTATTGGCAGAAGATTAAAAAAGAACAAGCTTAAGTTTATGAATGCCATCATTTTAATGAAACTCTGCATTCCTACTTCAACTGACACCCCAACATGTTGCACTATGCTTATAGGACCGCCCAAGCTATCTAGCCCTAAACCACCAATGAGTAATTGATAGAGTGACTCAACAGTCAATTTAAGAGTTGCAGATGTTTGCTTAAAAGCATAGGTCCAGACCTGACTTAAAGGGTATACTGCTTTGGTGTAGTATTCATCAACTATGGAGGTGCCAATTTCTGGGGTCTTAACTCTGATGCCAGCCAGTCCTTTGTCTGGGTTATCTGGGTGAACCGCAGGTGTCAGATTGATACTTATGATATTATCATTTCTAAGCACTCTTAGATTAAGTTCTTGATCAGGTGATTGTTGTATGCTGGAGCTGAACTCTCTCCAAGTATAAATATACTCGCCATTAATTGATAGGATTACGTCACTTTCCTGCAATCCAGATTTCTCCGCAGCAGAGCCCTCAAGGATACCCCCTATTGTAGGTTTAATTTGAATAACTTTAGGAGTTATGCCAATAAGATTATCAATGCGTTCTTTTTCAATATCGCCTAAGCTGGTACTGGCTAAATTAAGTTCCTTCTGCAAGATCTCTTTGTCTGCCGCTTCAACAATTATGCTAACCTTGGGCTCTCCAAGTAAGGGTAGGGCATACCACAAAAAATCTTGCCATAATAAAACCTTGGCACCATTGAGTGAGAGTATCGTGTCACCTGGCAAGATTTCGGCTTTCGCGGCAATTGAATCTTCAAGCACTTCACCAACAACTGGTTTTAGCCCAGTAACTCCACTCAAACCAAGAAAGACAAAGAAAACATAAGCACAGATTAAATTAGTAAGTGGTCCAGCAATTACGGTTATCATACGTTTCCATACTGGATGTTCATCAAAGACCTTGCCTTTTGAGTTGGGCATGTGCGGCTCCCAAAACTTGACATAACCGCCCAGCAGTATGGCACGTAAAGTGAATGAAGTGCCGAGTTTATTGTGCAAGGTAAATAGTGCAGGACCAAATCCTATGGAAAAATTCACTACTGGTATTTTGAGCCATCTTGCTGCCCAGTAGTGTCCCATCTCATGAATAAGAATGAGAAAACTCAATCCAAGTATTGCAATTAATATATTCATATTTGACTTATGATGTCTTGGCTATCTAAAGTTATAGCTTGAGTAAGTTGTTTGATTTGTGCAAGGTCCGCGGTTAACTCTTGATTATCTTTATCAGAATACCTGTGCATAACTTTGGCAATTACTTTGTCTAGGTCGCCAAAGGAAATTCTATTATCCAAAAACGCAGCAACTGCATGATCATCTGCCACACTCATTACCATGGGTATAATTCCTCCAGCATCTTGTGCCTCTCTTGCAAGATTCAAACAAGGGAACTTATCTAAGTCGGGCTTGATAAAGTCCAGCTGACCCATTTCTAATGGATTCAATTCTTGGAAAGGCAAAGAAACATATTCTGGATAATTTAATGCTTGGTGAATGGTTATACGCATATCTGGCTTACTCAGTTGAGAAATAATTGAACCATCATTGTATTCAACCATGCAATGGACTAGGCTTTGGGGGTGAACAATAACTCCAACATCTTCTTGATTGATGGAGAATAGATGACAGGACTCAATTATTTCTAATCCCTTGTTCATCATTGTTGCTGAATCTATGGATATTTTGTTGCCCATAGCCCAAGTGGGATGCTTACAGGCATCTTCGACAGAAGCTGTGGCAATTTCTTGTTTAGTTTTATTCAGGAATGGTCCTCCAGATGCGGTAAGCCATAATTTTTTTACCCCATGTTTATAAATGCTATCACCTAGCTTATAGGTCTGGGGTAGGCATCTAATGATGGCATTATGTTCGCTGTCTAGAGGAATAATCTCGCTGTTAGAGCTAGCACTTAATTTATTAAGGACACTGCCACCAGCAACCAATGACTCCTTGTTGGCAAGTAATAATTTCTTTCCGGCTTTCATTGTGAGAATTGATGCTATGAGACCATTGGTACCACTAAGGGCATTAACCACACAATCAACATCCACATCCTCAATTGCTTGTTGCATGCCTTCTTCACCCATAAGTAGACCTCTCTCATCAATACTATAGGAGCTATCCTGAGAGCTAACTAGTTGGCTTAATCTATCAGCCCCTCGTTGATCTGCGGTTAGTAACTTATTTGGTTGAAACTCTTTTGCTTGCTCCCACAATTTATTAATATTTGTGGCGGCTGCTAAGGTCTTAATGGAATGCTGAGACCCACTCTTGTTGTTTTCTCTTATGACTTCCAAGAAATGACTACCGACTGAGCCAGTTGAACCTAATAGACATATTTTCATATTTATTCCTGTTATTCTTTTTATTCCTTTTATTCCTTTTATTAAAGTGTTTCTGTCAATGTGAGTATTAGATAAAAGGGGAAGGAACTCCACAGCAGCCCATCAGCACGGTCAAAGATACCACCATGTCCAGGTATTAAACTGCCACTGTCTTTTATAGAAGAATGTCTCTTAAGCATGCTTTGGTATAGATCTCCACATTGCAGCATTATTGAAAAAGGAATGATTAGGAGCACCGCTAATGGACTAAGTGGCAAGTCATCAAAAAAACTTGCGAGCATAACATAAGCACCAAGAGTCAAGAAGGTAGAACCAGCAGCACCGCTGAAGGTCTTGTTCGGGCTAAGGTTTACTGAGAGCTTCTTGCCACCCAGCCAACGGCCAAAAATATATCCACCGCTATCGCAAAAACAAACCATAGTAAAAACTGCAAAGACGATTTCGCGAGAATAAGCATATAAGATTAAAGTGAAATAAATGAAAATACTTATCAAAGTTATGGCGTTAATAATTGCGAGGGCTTGGAGGTGCGGCGGTCTTGAGATGCTGCGCGGGTTACGGTCATAGTTAGCTGTTTGAACCATAGCCCAAGTAAACCAGATACCACTGATGGCCACCATATAATATTTGACAATAAAATACTGTGCAGTATATTCCAGTGCTAGGTAGCTTAGTAGTGGTGCTAATAATAACAGTGGTGATAATAACTTCTTGTAGCGAGGTTCTTTTATTATAAGAGCAAACCACTCCCAACCGATCAATACTGCAGCTATAGCCAATAGAGCAAGAATGAAATATTCATGAGCCACGAGTATAACCCAGACCACCGCAACATAAAGTAATGTGCCAGATATGATGCGGATTAAAGTTAAGTTGGCTAGCATTTATATTGGGGAAAGATTATTGGATGCTGGAGTTGCCGAATCTTCTAGTGCGTTTTTGGAAATCATTGATAGCTGCATAAAAATTTCTTCTACCAAAGTCGGGCCAGTAGACCTTGGAGAAGTATAGTTCTGTATAGGCCATTTGCCAGAGGAAGAAATTACTAATACGTTTCTCATTGCCAGTCCGAATACACAAATCAATAGGTGGCTGATCAGCTAAGCATAAAGAATCGGCAATATGTTTCTCGTCTATCTTGTCATAAGTTATTTGTTGCTCTTGCACCATTTTTGCTAAGCGACGACATGATTGGGTAATGTCCCACTTGCCTCCATAATTTAGGGCTATGTTAATATTAATGCCAGTGTTATCCTGGGTGAGTTCTTCCGCTTGATTCATCTTTTTCACTAGATACGAAGGGAAGAAACTACGATCTCCGATGAAAGTAAACTTTGCCAACTTTGCGTGAAACTCAGGCACTCCTTCATCTAATGCCTGATCAAAAATCTTAAGTAGATCACGACGTTGTTTGGCAGGTCTTTTAAGATTTTCGCTACTTAAAGCAAATAAAGATATAGATGTAATATTTCTTTCTATGGCAGCCATGATTATTTTTTTTGTGTTTTCCATACCATGCTTATAGCCCTGGATGCCTGGTAATGACTTCTCTACCGCCCAACGAGTGTTACCATCCATTATTACAGCTATATGCTGCGGGTCATTGTTGTTACTTTTCATACAGATCTTTTAGAACTGCATGAGATCTTTTTCTTTTTGCTGTAAAAGTTCTTCCACGCGGCCGATGTATTCTTCAGTTAGCTTATCAATTTGTTGATGTTGCTGTTTCTCTAGATCTTCACTCTGGGCATTACTTTTGATTTTGCTTTGCACATCCCGCCGAACATTACGTATGGCAATGCGTCCTTGTTCTGCTTCGCCACGTGCATGTTTGCTGAAGTTACTCCTGGTCTCTTCGTTGAGTTGCGGAATATTTATTATCACTGCATCAGCAGTAGTATTAGGAGTTAGACCTAAATCAGAGTCACCAATTGCTCTGGCTATATCATCCAAACAAGATTTATCATAAGGCGATATGCTAATGGTCTTGGCGTCTGGAGTGTTAATATTTGCCATTTGTGCAAGCGGAGTAGGGGTGCCATAGAAAGATGCCTTAATATCTTCTACCAGAGAGCTATGGGCACGGCCAGTTCTTAGTTTGCTAAAGTTTGTGTTTAGAACATTGATTGCACTTTCCATTCTATGGCGTGCATCTTTTGTGATTGTTTCAAAGTCGTTCATAAGTTATTTATTTATTAATTTATAGATCAGTTAATAAGAGTGCCTTGATTTAAGTCCTTAACTATGTTAATTATCATATTGGACTCGGTAATGTTAAATACTCTTATTGGCAAATTATGGTCACGTGCCATAGTAATTGCCGTAAGATCCATTACTTGTAAATTCATATCGATAACCTTGCGGTAGCTTATCTCATTAAATTTTTCGCAGTCGCTGTTGGTCTCTGGGTCAGCCGAGTAGATGCCATCAACCTTAGTCCCTTTCAGCATTACATCTGCTTTTATTTCTATGGCTCTGAGGCATGATGCTGTGTCAGTAGTGAAGAAGGGGTTGCCTGTGCCTCCACAGAAGATAACTATCTCACCTTCTTTAAGATATCGGTTGACATTTCGTGGGTTATGGGACTCAAGCATACCGTTTATTGGAACGGCAGATACCAACTTGACTCGAACATTATTCTTCTCTAAGGCATCTCTTAAGGCAATTCCATTAATGGCGGTAGCCAACATTCCCATTTGATCACCAGCAACTCGGTCCACACCAACTTTGGCAATTTGTTCGCCACGCACTAAGTTACCTCCGCCTACGACT
>JAAOII010000077.1 GCA_015163845.1 Candidatus Portiera sp. | reverse complement strand
CCTGGGCTATTTATGGAATTGTTGGTTTAGCCATGGGCTATTTCACACACCGTAAAGGGCTACCATTAAATATAAGTTCAACTCTCCAACCTATATTAGGTGACAAAGGAGTTAATGGTATGTGGGGCGGTTTAGCCAATGGTTTAGCGATATTTTCCACAGTTGGTGGACTTACAACGTCACTTGGACTTGGTGTTTTACAGATCAGTTATGGTCTAGATACTCTGTTTGGTATTCCTTCCAGTAAGCTAGTTCAAGGAGCTCTAGTAGTAGGTATTTCGGCTTTAGCCATTTTATCTGTTATGACAGGTCTGAAGAAAGGTATATTATTCCTCAGTCGTCTTAATATTGGTTTAGCTGCCATAATGGTTATAGCAATGTTGGTTTTAGGACCAACCATATACTTGTTGGGACTATTTGTTCAATTGCTTGGTGAATACATTGTTAATGTTTTCTCGTTGGGAAGTAACACTTTCGCCAATTATCCTGAACAACAATGGCCAAACTGGTGGACAACCTTCTATTGGGCTTGGTGGATATCTTGGTCTCCATTCGTAGGTAGTTTTATTGCACGTATATCACGTGGTCGGACTATCAGAGAGTTCATCATAGGCGTTTTATTAATACCTACATTGCTTTCACTGATATGGCTTACTGTCATGGGCGGAACCGCAATCAACATAGAATTGTTGGCGGAAAATCCCGGTGAGGCAGGTATCTTAGCTGCGACTAAAGAGGGTTCTGAGAGGGCAATGTTTGCCACCTTTGCTGCGATGAATATAGGAGTAGCTTTAGAGTACCTCTTGTCTTTGGTCGGTCTATCCCTAGTGGTTATATTCTTTATAACATCTTGTGACTCAGGAACTTTGGTGCTTTCCATGCTTACCTCTAGAGGTAATTTGGATCCGCCTAAAAGTTTGCGTCTATTCTGGGGTGTTTTAGTCGGTGGTGTTGCACTTGTTCTGCTCTTAACGGGCGGCCTAAGTGCCATACAAACCGCTGCCATTGTCGCTGCATTACCATTCTCTGTGGTGATGTTATTGATGATGGTAGGTCTTTTCCGTTCCTTGGCTAATGAGCCACCTATCAAATAGGTAAATAAGTAATCGAATAGATGAAAAAATATTAGAGATATTTAGAGAAAGGCGGTTATGCACTTGTATAACCGCCTTTCTTATCTCTTTTTTATATAGATTTTTATGCGATACTCTTTCTTTAATCTACTAAAGCAATCCTTCAATGGACATAAGTCCTGGGAGCCAGCTTGGAAAGAAGCCAAACTGAAACCACATTATGATGTGATTATTATCGGTGGTGGCGGGCATGGCTTGGCAACTGCCTATTACTTGGCAAAAGAGCTTAAGATTCGCAATGTTGCAGTATTAGAAAAGGGCTACATAGGTGGCGGCAATACTGGACGTAATACTACCATAATAAGATCTAATTATTTGCGTGACGAATCCGCAAAACTTTATAATCATGCTGTAGACCTCTGGCAAGATCTAACCAGAGAATTGAATTTTAACGTAATGTATAGCAGCCGTGGTGTTTATAATCTCGGCCATAGTTTGCAGGACATGCGTAATATAGAAAGACGCGTCGGTGCTAACATATTAAATGGGATTGACTCGGAAGTGGTGCTTCCTGATGAACTCAAACGTCGCATCCCAATTATGAATACTTCATCAAAGACAAGATATCCCATTTTGGGAGCGTCTTACCAAAAGAAGGGTGGTGTTGCTCGCCATGACGCTGTTGCTTGGGGATTTGCTCGAGCCGCTTCTAAATTAGGCGTGGATATTGTGCAGAACTGCGAGGTTACTGGTATGCAGGTGCAACAGGGGCAAATTAAGGGACTGCAGACATCTAAGGGAGAAGTCCAAGCAGACAAAGTAGGTATAGTTGTTGCTGGGCATAGTTCAGTGTTGGCAGCTATGGCTGGCATTCGCCTACCAGTTATAAGTAGACCTTTACAAGCATTCGTTTCTGAACCACTTAAGCCAATTTTGAATACCGTAGTTATGTCTTCGCAAGTGCATGGCTATATTAGCCAATCCAACAAAGGGGACTTGGTAATTGGTGGCGGAGTAGATGGATACACTGGTTATTCGCAACGTGGCAGTCCGCATACTCTTGAACATACAGTGCAAGCAATGATAGAGTTATTTCCATTTATCAGTCGGGTGAGGATGAATCGCCAATGGGCTGGAATTGTGGATATATTACCAGATGCTTGTCCGATTGTCGGTAAAACACCAGTTAAGAATTTGTATATTAATTGTGGCTGGGGAACAGGTGGCTTCAAGGCAACGCCAGGGGCAGGTCATGTGTTTGCCCATACCATTGCCAATGATGAACCACACAAGCTGAACTCAGCACTCACATTAGATAGATTTATTAGCGGGGCTTTAGTTGATGAACAAGGCGCTTCTGGTGTGGCACAACATTAATCTATATGAAATAAAAAAATGCTATTAATACATTGCCCTTACTGCGGGGAGAAACGCGAAGAAGAAGAGTTTACTTACGATAACGAGGCGGGTATAGTGCGACCTACAGACCCTGAGGACTTGACTGATGAAGAATGGGGTGATTATGTTTTTGGACGCCAGAATCTTTGTGGCCCCATATATGAAAGCTGGGTGCATACTGCAGGATGTCGTAAGTTTCTTATTGTCAAGAGAGATAACTCCAACAATAAAATTGACAAAACCATGACTGTGCAGGAAGCATCCGCTGATAAAAATTATCAAGAATTTAATTCTACTGCCAACTCAAATATTAAGAAGACAAATAAATGAGATTAGCAAAAAATCCAACCGAACTCATTCAACGAGATAAGCCAATTCACTTTTATTGGAATGGCAAAAAACTGCCAGCTTATGCTGGTGATATGCTATCTTCAGCTCTCCTAGCAAATGGAGTATCTCATGTTGGTTCAAGTTTTAAGTATGGCAGGAAGCGTGGGATATTCTCTGCTTGGAGTGATGAACCTAATGCTCTAGTAACTTTAGAAGACGGTGGACTTATCACACCAAATGCTCGTGCCACCGAAGTAGAGGTTTATGATGGCATGCGAGTGCGTGCTGCTTGGGGCAAGAAGATATTCGGCATAGATCTCAAAGAGTTATTTATGCCCATGCACCGAGCCATGCCAGCTGGGTTCTATTACAAGACCTTTCAAAAACCGCAGTTTCTCTCTTCTTTTTATGAAAACATTATCAGGGGTTTTGCTGGTTTTTCCACTTCATCTACTGAGGGTGACTCAGAGTTCTATGAAGAAGTTCACGAGCATTGTGATGTTCTAATCGTTGGAGGAGGAGTAGCAGGACTTGCTGCTGCCCGCACTCTTAGTGATAAAGGACTTGATATAATCTTGGCGGACGACAGACCATGGTTGGGCGGGCAGTGGTATCTAAACGATGCTAAGGATATTGATGCTAAGACAACTCAAAATTGGATAGAAGACAGCGTCAAAGTAATAAAAGGCAAAGTTAAAATTCTACAAAGAACAACCTGCTATGGCTTGTATGAAGAGAATTTAATGTTGGCGGCAGAACGTCTACAAGATCATTTAACTCCAGATGCCAGACAAGCAAACCTACCACGTCAGCGACATCATAAAATTAGAGCGAAAGAAATTATTGTGGCAGCAGGTGCTTATGAACGTGGCATGTCTTTTGTCAATAATGATTTGCCGGGGATAATGCTAGCAAATGCGGTTCATGCCAATTTGAAATTATTCTCCATAATGCCTAACCGCATAGTTGTTTTCGTCAATAATGATAGTGGTTATTCTTTAGCTAGAGATCTACAGCAAGAGGGCTGTAAAGATATAACCTTAGTTGATGCTCGTTCCAACCAAAATTTAGGCCAGGATTTAAGCGAAGATAAAAGCCAGCAACCGTCATTGCCAGAAGGAGTTGAATTATTAAGTGGATATGTTCCTCTAAAAGCAAAAAGCAAACAAGGACGGCTGCATAGCATAATTATGCAAAATGCAGATGGTAAGAATCACGAACTTACTTGCGATGTCCTAGCCCTATCTTGTGGTTATGACCCAGTTGTGCATTTGACTTGTCATAAGAATAATCGGCCGCAGTGGTCACCAGAGTTGGCATGTCTCTTACCCACCACTAAAGGATCTCTCCATGTGGCAGGAGCCATGACTGGTCACTTCCGCACCACCACCGCCATTCAAAGTGGTGAGCAGGCAGCCATAGCAGCACTGCAGAGCATGGGACTAGCTAAGGATGAGAAGATATCTCCTATCAAGCATGATAATTTCAATGTCCTGCCACTTTTCGTTAATGAGAAAGGCAAGGGCAAGAAGTTTGTGGACTTGCAGAATGATGTCACATCAACTGATATAGAACTGGCACTAAGAGAGAATTATCGCAGCATAGAGCATGTCAAAAGATACACTGCTGTGGGCTTTGGCACAGATCAAGGCAAGACCTCCAATGTAATAGCCCTTAATCACGTCGCTAAAACACTTGGTTTGAAGCTTGACGAGATTGGCACTACCACCTATCGCCCACCTTACACCCCAGTTACTTTTGGCACACTTGCTGGTCCACATGCAAGCGATTTTTACGAACCCTATAGATACACTCCAATGAATGCCTCTCACGCAAAAGAGGACCCTGAATGGGAAGTGGTTGGTCAGTGGATGCGTCCGCGACATTTCCCACGTGGCAGTGAAAATATGCAGGATGCTTTGGATAGAGAATGCATGGCAGCTCGTAATTCTGTTGCGGTGATGGATGCTTCTACTTTAGGCAAAATAGACGTGCGTGGTCCTGATGCTCGTGAATTTCTCAATCGGGTCTATACTAACTCTTGGACTAAATTAGCACCGGGTAAATGTCGTTATGGCATAATGCTCAACGAAAATGGCATGGTATTTGATGATGGGGTCACTGCCTGTATTAGTGATGAAGAGTTCTATCTAACTACTACGACTGGCGGGGCTGCTGGCGTTTATACTTGGTTAGAGAATTGGTTACAAACAGAATGGCCTGAACTAAAGGTATACCTCAGCAGTGTAACGGATAACTGGGCAACCACTGCGGTTGTGGGACCAAAGAGTCGTGAGGTATTACAGAGCATTTGTAAAGATATTGACTTTTCTCAAGAGAAGTTTGAGTTTATGGATTGGTATGAGGGCACAATATGTGGTGTGCCAGCAAGAGTCATGCGGATTAGTTTCTCGGGAGAACTGGCTTATGAGATTAATGTTCAAGCAAACTATGGTAAGTATATTTGGGACTCCGTGTGTGCTGCTGGTGAGAAATTTAACATCGCCCGCTATGGCACCGAGACAATGCATGTGCTAAGGGCGGAGAAGGGCTTCATAATAGTTGGACAAGACACTGACGGGTTTGTTACCCCTATGGATTTACAGATGGGCTGGATATTACCTAAGAAGAAACCCTATAGCTATCTCGGCAAGAGATCTCTGACAAGAACGGAAATGCTAAGCGAAAGTCGTCCGCAGCTAGTAGGTCTTTTACCCAAGGACGAGAAGGTTGTATTGCCTGAGGGCTGTCAGTTGGTAGATTCACTCAAGACCTCCAGCGACATGCAGGGACATGTAACATCCTCTTATTACAGTGCCAATCTTGGTAGATCATTTGCTATGGCTTTAGTTAAAGGGGGCATAAAACGCTATGGAGAAACCATCTATGGAATAACTAGAGGCGGTGATCCCATTGCTGCAGAAATAACCGAGCCATTTTTCTATGACAAACAAAATGAAAAGAAAGATGGATAAACTTATTCTTATAGCAAAACAAAACGAAAAGAAAGATGGATAATATGAATAACCCTATTTTTGAAACTGCACTAGAGAAATATAATTTCCCGACTGGGGGCAAATTATTCAAAGCAGAAGAGATTCGCGACCAAGCATTTGTCGTCTTACGTGGTCGCCCTGACGACGCGGACTTTGTAGGTGTTTGTCGTGACAAGCTCGGCATTACTCTACCGCAAGCATTACAACTGACAGAAGGGAAAAATTCATCCTATAAGACCACCTGTTTATGGATAGCTCCAGATGAGTTCCTAGCCATCTTACCCAGCAACACCAAAGACGCTTTTTTACAGGCGGCCACCGAAGGGCTTCAAGGAATGTTTGCTGCTGCCGTTGATAATTCTGGCACCTATTCTTACTTAAACTTAAGTGGGGATAAGCTAAAAGAGGTTCTTGCTAAGGTAACTTTGTATGACACTTCACCACATTCCCTACCACTTAACAAAGTAGTCGGCACTGTGGCGGGCAAATCACAAATAGTCCTGTTTAGAAAAGATGAACACTCAGTAGATGTGCTGGTGCGTTTCTCTTTTGCTGACTATGTATGGCGACTCATCGCGCGAGGGGCGAAAGAATATCATTCTGATATAATTTAATCTATAAAATAGAGGTATAAAATAATGGCGAAAATACTATGTGTATTATATGATGATCCTAAATCAGGACACCCAAAATCCTATGCTCGGGATGACATCCCCGAGATTAAGGGTTATCCCGGCGGGCAAACTGCTCCAACCCCTGAGGGTTTGAGTTTTAATCCCGGCGAATTATTAGGGAGTGTCTCTGGCAAACTAGGACTTGAAAAGTACTTGGCAGATGCTGGACATGAACTAGTTGTAACTTCCGACAAAAACGGACCTGACTCACGCTTTGTCAAAGAACTGGCAGATGCTGATGTTGTAATTTCCCAGCCCTTTTGGCCGGCCTATCTAACCCCAGAAAGGTTTGCTATGGCTCCCAAGCTAAAATTGGCTGTGACTGCAGGTATTGGTTCCGATCATGTGGATTTGCAAAGTGCTATAGACAGAAATGTCACAGTATGTGAAGTCACTTACTCCAACAGTATCAGTGTTGCCGAACATGTGGTGATGATGATTCTGGCATTGGTGCGTAACTATATTCCTTCCTACAAACAAGTCATTGATGGTGGTTGGAATATTGCTGACTGCGTCCAGAGGGCTTATGATGTAGAGAAAATGCATGTGGGCACTGTGGCGGCAGGACGTATAGGTTGGGCTGTCTTGAAGCGTATGCACCCATTTGACGTGCATTTACACTATACTGACCGTCATAGATTACCACTTGAGCAAGAAAAAGAGCTTGGGTTGACCTTTCATGAGTCAGCTGAAGACCTGGTCAAGGTTTGCGATGTTGTTACAATCAACTGCCCGCTACACCCTGAAACAGAGAATTTATTCAATAAAGAATTAATCTCTAAGATGAAGAAAGGTGCCTATATTGTCAACACTGCTCGCGGTAAGATTTGTGATACCCAAGCGATTGCTGATGCATTGGAAAGCGGACAACTAGCTGGTTATGCTGGCGATGTTTGGTTCCCACAACCAGCTCCTAAAGATCACCCATGGCGTAGCATGCCTTATCATAGTATGACCCCGCATACTTCAGGATCTACTCTTTCAGCTCAAGCACGTTATGCTGCTGGCACAAGAGAAATTCTGGAATGCTGGTTTGCTGGCAAGCCCATCCGTGATGAGTATCTCATAGTCCATGACGGCAAACTAGCAGGAGCAGGAGCCCACTCCTATAGTGAGGGTGATGCTACAGGTGGTAGTTCCTAAGACCTAGTTAATACCTAGTTAATACAGGGGGTCTATAAAGTAGTGGCTGTACCCCAGCCACTATTCTTTTAATTTGTAAGTTGGTTCCCCCAATTTATACCCCCATTCCTAATCAAGCTATAAAAGCTTAAATACTTTCCCTAATCACTTGTTGACGGGATTTATTCCAATTCTATGTTAGATGCGGACTTTATATTGGGATGAAAAGCACGGCGTCTTTTAACCCACAACTGGGAGCTATTCTGACTCTATGTCAGATGCGGATTTTATATTGAGATGAAAAGAATGCGTCTTTTAACCCATAACTGGGAGCTATTCTGACTCTATGTTTAGATGCGGATTTTATATTGAGATGAAAAGCACGGCGTCTTTTAACCCACAACTGAGGATTACTCTAACTCTATGTCGCATGCGGTCTTGCCACTGGGATGAAAAGCACGGCGTCTTTTAATCCATAACTGAGGATTACTCTAACTCTATGTCAGTCAGCGGTTTGCTACAACAAGGCAATATATACCCATTGGCTATTTCTGATTCGCGGATGCCACCTTGGTGATGCATCATAACTTCACCACTGACTTTTTTGCTCTTGCAGGTGCCGCATATTCCCTGGGAACAACCAAAGGGAAGGATCAATCCTGCCGCCTTGCCAGCAGCTAAGATGGTCTTGTCCGCCCCGCATTCTATGGTTTTACCAAGTTTGCCGAAGGTTACTTTG
>JAAOII010000076.1 GCA_015163845.1 Candidatus Portiera sp. | reverse complement strand
CCTGTATTACGTTCTCTAATAACTGTTAGGGTATCGCAAATAAATTGGTGCCGTTTTTGCGTGGATATTAATTCAGCAACTTTGGCAAAACGCAGTGGGTCTACAGAGAAAGTTGAGTCCTTGGATAATTGGCGTGATTCTAATTTATATGATGAAGAAGAACGTGTGGTGTTAGATTATTGCGAGTCAATGACGGATTCCAACAAACATGTCACAGATGAGCAAATTGATAAACTCAGGAAGTTTTTTGATGATGATGGCATAACCGAGCTTACTGGCTTGATTGCCTTCCAAAATTTATCCAGCAAGTTTAACTCGGCTCTGGACGTGGAACCTCAAGGGTTTTGCAAAATTCCAGTTGCAGGAATAGAAAAGTCCGAGCCAAAATAACTCGCTTCATCTCATCCCATCTCATCTAGAGTATAAATAATAGTATAAAGAATAGAGTGATTTTTTGCTGATCCCTCCTATTCTCTGTAATAATAAATGCTAGATATGCAACGTCTAGATAGTTCCAATTCCAACTTTAGTGATAAGTTTGCTGAGATTAAACACAACAAACGTTCTCTAGCTAACCCAGAAGTCGCTGAGGCGGTCAGCAAAATTATAGAACAACTTAGAGATGGCGGTAATAACTCACTATTAGAATTAACCAATAGATATGATGGAAGTGAGTATAAGGCATTAGAGGAATTAACTTTTAATAAAGATGATTTTGCCACTGCTCACCAATCACTGGCTCCTGAAATGGCTAAATATCTTCTGGAGATAAATCAACGCATCAGTGATTATCACTCTAGGCAAGTTCAACATAGTTGGTTTGAACAATTATCAGCAAGCAATATGTGGGGACAGAAGATTGTGCCCTTGAATAGAGTAGGCGTTTATGCTCCTGGAGGGAAAGCGGCATATCCTTCTTCGGTTTTAATGGGTTGTATCCCAGCAAGGATTGCTGAAGTCCCGCAAGTTATAGTTACCAGTCCTAGAGTCACCGCAGATTCAGCAAGTGGTCAGCTAATCCTGGCTGCAGCGTATATAGGTGGCGCGGACAAGTTGTATGCGGTGGGAGGTGCTCAGGCAGTTGCTGCTATGGCTTTGGGTAGCACCGATATTCCTAAGGTAGATAAAATAGTTGGACCTGGCAATTCCTATGTCACGGAAGCTAAAAGACAACTAGTTGGAGAAGTAGGCATAGATTCATTAGCTGGACCTTCAGAGTTGGTTATAGTAGCTGACAAATCTGCCCCGCCAGCATGGATAGCCGCTGATATGTTAGCTCAGGCAGAGCATGCAGCAGACACAAAGGTCTTGTTATTTGCTGCTGATGCAGAATTGTTGGACAAAGTTGAGATGGAAATAGATAAACAATTGCCAATGCAGCAACGTCAAGACATCATAGCTAAGTCACTGAATGATTTTGCGGTTTTGCTTAAGACAAAAGATATTCAAGAGGCGGTGCAACTCGCCGATTCTTTGGCTCCAGAACACTTGCAACTAATGGTAGAAAATCCCATGGGGCATAAAGATATGATCAAGCAGGCGGCAGCTGTCTTCTGTGGCATACATACTTCCACTGTGTATGGTGACTATGGCGCTGGACCAAATCACATTCTCCCAACAGGAGATGCCGCGAGATTTTCTTCTCCTTTAGGGGTCTCTGATTTTACTAAACGAATATCCTTTTTGAGCATGGATGATAAGATGGTGCAGAAGTTAACTCCAGCCACTGCAGAAATTGCCACGGCAGAGGGATTCCCTGCTCATGCTAATGCCGCCAAAATAAGAGTCAATCAAGCAGTAGATGGATCTGATGGATCTGATGGATCTGATAAAGAGCATGATGATGATGGTAAAAATGCTAGAGAAAATAATAGCGAAAATACTAGTGTGAAGGATGGGGAGGATTAACTGCATAAATTGTATAGGCAGATGAGTATTACACAACTATTACAGAAATTAACTCCTGCAACTATGGCAGAGGTTAAGCCCTATACAAGATCAACCTTGACAGCAATAGAAGATTATGCTCGATTGGATGCCATGGAAGCACCTTACACTTTCCAAGATTTACCAGATTCTCTGCAACAAAAATGGTTAGATACTATTAAGCATACTGAGGCAAATCGTTATCCACCCCAGTTGAGTCAAGTCGCCATAAACAAGCTATATAAGTTCTTGAACCT
>JAAOII010000004.1 GCA_015163845.1 Candidatus Portiera sp. | reverse complement strand
ATCTGCTACGACTCGTGGTAAGGGGACCTAGCCATCTTTGACTAGAACTTCTTGCACAATTTGATAAATCTAAATTAGATATGCTATTCAATATCCAACTTAGCTAGCCACTTATCTGCTACGACTCGTGGTAGAGGGACATAGCCATCTTTGACTACAACTTCTTGCCCAATCTTGGAGTAAATTAACTTGATAAACTCTCTGGCTAGAGGAGGAATTTCTTCACTTGGTTTCTTGTTGATATAAACATAGAGAAATCTTGCTAAGGGGTATTTACCAGCAGCTGCGTTGGCTGGAGTAGGTGCTATAAAATTGCCCGAGTCCTTACTTCCCGAGCTCTTACTTAAAGGAACTACCTTAACTCCAGCAGTTAAGTAGCCGATGCCTGAATAACCAACGGCATTGCGGCTATCATTGATGGACTGGACAACCGATGAAGACCCTGGTTGCTCATTGACTGTATCTTTGTAATCACCTTTGCATAATGCCTTGTCTTTGAAATAGCCATAGGTACCTGAGGCGGAGTTCCTACCAAACAACTGCAAGGGTGTGTTTTCCCAACTGCCACTCAAGCCAAGGTCGCCCCATTTGCTAATTGATTGATCACTGCATTTTAAAGTTGAGGAGAATATGGCATCAACTTGGGACATAGTCATACCTTTGATGGGGTTGTCTTTATGGACAAATATCGCCAAAGCATCTATGGCAACAGGAAATCCTGTGGGCTTATAGCCAAACTTCTTTTCAAAAGCAGCAATTTCTGTTTCTTTCATTTGCCTGCTCATGGGACCAAAAGATGAACTGCCAGCAATCAATGCTGGTGGTGCAGTGGATGAACCAGCTGCCTGAATTTGCACACTTGAGCTGGGGTAGATCTTCTTGAACTCTTCAGCCCACAAAGTCATTAAGTTGGCTAAGGTATCTGAGCCGACACTGGATATTTTGCCAGAAATGCCAGGGATCTTTTTATATTCTGCTAAGTCAGATGCATGAGCTAGATGGGCTAAGTTAGTTAAATTGCCTAAATTAATTAGCAGCAAGACAAGTAAAATTGTAATAGATCTAAGTGAGGGTGTTTTAAGGAAAGAGCTTTTCATATCTGTTGTATGTCTTAGGTAGCTAGATTAATAACTAAATTAATACTAAATTAATACTTTGGTTATAGGACATAGTTTTGTTTGTTCAGTTGTATTTTAATATGAGTTGGTCACAAAATAACAACGAATTTATTGATTAAACTGATTAATCAAGTAAAAAAATTAATTGACTGTTTTATGCGATTTGCTACATTTTTAATATTTGTTTGGTGTTAAAATGAAACTCTTAACAAATAAACTCTAACAACATAACAGAAACATAACAGAAACATAACAGAAACATAATGGTTGAAACTAATTCTACAATGATGCCTTTAGGCACTCAAGCACCTCAATGGCAGTTACCCGATAGTGTGTCTGGTAACCTACTTTCTCTCCAAGAACTGACTGGAACTAAAGCAACTTTGATAATGTTTATTTGCAATCATTGTCCTTTCGTCAAGCACCTGCAAGAGGGCTTGGTGCAATTAGCTGATGATTATAAAGGGCAGGGTATTGCACTTATTGCTATAAGTTCTAATGATGCGGATAATTACCCGCAAGATGGTCCAGCCAAAATGAAGGAAGAGGCGATTGCCCAAGGATATGACTTCCCTTATCTATATGATGAAACTCAGCAGGTTGCCAAGGACTATAATGCGGTCTGCACTCCTGACTTTTTTATTTTTGATGGCAATCTGTCCTGTGCTTATCGTGGGCAGTTTGATGACTCTCGTCCTAATAATGGTTTAGCAGTTACTGGCAAGGATCTACGTGATGCTTTTGATGCTTTGGTGGCAGGTCAGCAAGTTAACCCAGAGCAAAAGCCCAGCACTGGTTGT
This sequence comes from Candidatus Portiera sp., assembly GCA_015163845.1. Lineage (GTDB taxonomy): Bacteria > Pseudomonadota > Gammaproteobacteria > CBDBNL01 > JAAOII01 > JAAOII01. The sequence goes on along the minus strand of JAAOII010000004.1, from coordinate 573 downwards.
AATATTAAGTGGAAATAAAGAAGTAAAAAAGTAGAAAAAGTAGAAAAAGTAAAAGAAGCAAATTCAGCCGCCAGCTAAACCAGTTCTTTTAATTTCTGGGCTGCTTGTTCAGGGGTTATATCTCTTTGCAATTCTGCGGAGACCTCAAATCCTGCTGTATATTTTTGCCTGACTCGGTCAAGTAAAGGCGGGTAGAAATGGCAATGTAATAGACATCCTTTATCTGTTCTTCCTATATATCCTATACTCCCCATATCGCCCATATCCACTTGCTGTGATTTGCATGAACTATGCCAACCCATTCTGTAAGGGAAGCTAATACCAAACAACTTGTCATATATAGTCACTAGTTGTTTAAGCATTGGTGCTAAGGCAGTTTTTTCATCTTGGTTGAGTTCCAATAAGGAGCTAATATTTCGTCTAGGCAATAATATCGTCTCATAAGGCCAGTAAGCCCAGTAAGGAACTAATACAACCCAGTGGTCATTCGCCATGACAATTCTTTCGCCGAGTAATTCTTCTTCACTTAAATAATCCAACAAGAGGTTGCTGTTATATTGTTCATTGTATGAT
>JAAOII010000075.1 GCA_015163845.1 Candidatus Portiera sp. | reverse complement strand
TTCCACCCAAGCAAAAGAACACCGTGTGGTAACCTTTTATAATGACATACCTTATGTCATAGCCGGCATCAAACGTCCAAGATATCATGGTCGTGATCAAGTCGTGGGGCTAAATGCTGGAGGCATTCCTCTGCCAACCCGCCTACATTTCATAGAACCAGATGAACCTCTGGCAGCTTATGCTGGTCTGCTTGCTCCACCCAAGCCACTGCTCGGTGGAATCTACATAGGCAGAGATGGTCCCATGGGCTATGACTATTTTGCCCCGCCTGTGGCTTTTGATATGAGTAAGCTAGCCGCTCTTGGTTATTGGCAGGAAGGCGACGAACAACTAGCGAGGCAATTGGCGAGTATAATTAAAGAAGAGAAAGGTAACTGGCAAGAATCTGAAGCAATGAAAAAAGGAATAGAACTTATGGGAGGAATGATGATAGATGACTTAAACAAAGGTATGGGCTTGTGCTCAGCATCAAGTGAGAGCATTGAGAGCATTGAGGTCAGTGAGCCATTGACTCAACAAAAATATTGTCAATGATCTGTCAGGGATACTACTTGAGTTACATAAAATAATTTACTGAAAATGGGAATATTCAACATTGATAGCGAGTTCAGTCCAGCGGGCGACCAACCAGGTGCAATCAAAGGACTAGTTCAAGGATTAAAGCAGGATCTGCAACACCAGACCTTGTTAGGAGTTACTGGCTCAGGCAAAACCTACACCATTGCCCAAGTAATCCAAGAGACCCAAAGACCAGCCATAGTCATGGCACACAACAAGACCTTGGCGGCACAACTTTACGGAGAGTTCAAAGAGTTCTTCCCCAAAGCAGCAGTTGAGTATTTCGTCTCCTACTATGATTATTATCAGCCAGAGGCCTATGTGGCATCTTCTGACACCTACATAGAAAAGGACTCATCCATCAATGATCACATAGAACAGATGCGTCTATCCTGCACTAAGTCACTCTTGGAAAGAAAGGACTTCATCATAGTTGCCACAGTATCATCCATTTATGGTTTGGGTGCCCCAGAGAGTTATCATAAAATGGTGCTGCATCTTACCAGAGGGGCAGAGATAGGGCAAAGACAAATCATCCGCCAGCTAGCGGAGATGCAATATACTCGCAATGACATTGATTTTGACCGTGGCACTTTCAGAGTGCGTGGTGATGTCATAGATGTCTACCCAGCTGAGTCCGACAAAGACGGCATACGCATTGTTTTGTTTGATGAGCAAGTTGAATCATTGAAACGCTTTGATCCCCTCACTGGCGAACTGATTGGCGACACTCCACGTTACACCATCTATCCCAAGAGTCATTATGTCACACCCAAGGATACAATGAAAGCAGCAGTTGACAAAATTCGTGATGAATTAGGGGATAGATTAAGAACCCTGCATGACGACAATAAATTAGTGGAGGAACAACGTTTAGAGAGTAGAACTCGCCACGATTTGGAAATGATCCAACAACTGGGCTACTGCACTGGCATAGAGAATTATTCCCGTTATCTATCTGGGCGTAAACAAGGCGAGCCGCCGCCAACTCTGTTTGACTATATTACCAAAGATGCAATTTTAGTGGTTGATGAGTCCCACGTAACAGTGCCACAAATAGGGGCAATGTATAAAGGTGATAGGTCGCGCAAAGAGACCTTAGTTGAGCATGGTTTCCGTCTGCCTTCGGCATTGGATAACCGCCCACTCAAGTTTGAAGAATGGGAGAAAGCCAAACTCCAGACAATCTTTGTATCAGCCACCCCATCAACCTATGAAAAAGAACACTCGCAGAAACTTGTGGAGCAACTAGTGCGCCCCACTGGAGTTATTGAACCACCCATTGAGATTCGTGGGGCTAGTTCCCAAGTAGATGATTTGTTTGATGAAATACAAGCCACCGTTACTCAGGGCAATAGAATATTAGTGACAGTTCTCACCAAGAAGTTTGCTGAGAATCTTACCGAGTATCTGCATGATAAAAACATCAAGGTGAGATACTTACATTCGGATATTGATACGATTGAGAGGGTTGAGATAATCCGCGATCTACGTCTTGGTACCTTTGATGTGCTGGTAGGAATTAATCTTTTGCGTGAAGGACTGGACATGCCAGAAGTATCATTGGTAGCTATCTTGGATGCGGACAAAGAAGGATTCCTCCGCTCCGAGACCGCCTTAATCCAGACAACTGGCAGGGCAGCAAGGAATATTCATGGGCGAGTGATAATGTATGCAGATAGAGTTACTGGGTCAATGCAAAGAGCCATAGATGAAACCGACAGACGCCGTGAGAAGCAACTGGCTTTCAACAAGAAGCACTCATTCACTCCCAAGAGCATTGAGAAAAAGGTTAACGACATAATGGAAGGAGCTTTGTATATGCGTAAAAAGAATAAGAATGATACTCTCATGGTCGCCGAGGATAGAGACGATTATCTCAAAGACATAGAACAGATGACTTTCCCTGGTCTGCTTAAAGAGTCCAAGAAAATAGAAAAGATGATGCGTGAGGC
>JAAOII010000074.1 GCA_015163845.1 Candidatus Portiera sp. | reverse complement strand
CTCCTATAATCTCCTTCAGTACTTCACTTCTTACTATCCCCTTTTTTAGTCGTTTTCTGTGCGACAGCAGAGATTTCGGAGCCCATCTCGGTATATGAACTGGGCATATAATTTTTTTACCAGAGTCCATATCATAACCTAAAACATCATTGAAGACCTTTCTAGCATCCTTGTCAAAATCAGCACAAATTTTCTCGCTTATTAAAGCAAACTTTTCTGCCGCTGGCATACTAGTGCCCTTATGTAATATGTCCTCCATATTATCTATACCTTTCATAACATCAATATTATAAGACATTTTTCCATAATATACTGTGGCATCCTCTACACTTTTTTCTTCTGCATTAAGGGCAGTAAATTCAGGTTTAGGTGTTTCTTCGTGCGTGTCTGAAAATACTTTAGGTGAACAAATTATAGGTAAATGATAGCCATATAGTTGAACTATTCTTGCCATGCATTCTTTATTCTTATTATTATCTAAATCCTGCATATTCCAAGTTAAAAGATAATCAATGCCATAGAAGCAAGCGGTGGCTAAGATGAGTGCATCTTTTTTTGCTGTTGGTCTAAAGGCACCACCATCAATCAGAGCTTTAGCAAGCTGCTCTATTTCTGGGGTTATTGCCAATCTTGGTAAGTCACGAATTAGCTTTATACGTTTTGTAGCATTTTCATGCACTCCAGTGGCAACCTCATTAGCGGCGGTTTCAGGTATTAACACCCTATATTCATCGGCAGTTTTGAACCACCCTATTGATTTATCTTGCCTATTTTTCTTCTCAGCAGAATCCCTTTCGCTGGGACTCTCTACAATACGGCTTATGACGCTGCTGTCAGGAACTATGGATATTCCTTTGTATTTCATATTAATTGTCATCGTTAAAAATACTTACTACAAATTTCATGTGCTGTAAGGTAAAAACACCAAGCTAGATAATCTATTTGCCTATAATATAGACGACACTTATATAAGGCATTCTGATACCTTTATGTTAATAATATGGGGGCACTTGCTGAAAAAATAACCCTTCAGTGCATACTTTTTCCCCAATTAAAACAATTTAATGTTTCTATATAAGTATTAGAAGCTGAGGGCTAAAGCAATTGAAAGCACTCCCGTGAATTCCCCCGAATGTTTTGTTAGGTGGAGGATCTTAGATCTCCCCCGAGTATATTCCCCCGAGTATATTCCCCCCTGTATATTCCCCCTTGTATATTCCCCCTTGTATATTCCCCCTTGTATATTCCCCTTTTATATCTCCCCCTGTATATTCCCCCTTGTATATTCCCCCTTGTATATTCCCCCTTGTATATTCCCCCTTGTATATTCCCCCCCGAGTATTCTCTTAGAAGTATCTTAGATATCTAAATTAGAAGCTCGTAGAGCGTTGTCTTGGATAAACTTACGTCTTGGCTCAACCTTGTCTCCCATCAAAACAGAGAATATATCATCAGCAACTTCCGCATTGACGATGGTCACCCGCGATAAATGACGTGCTTCTGGATCCATACTGGTTTCCCATAATTGTGAAGGGTTCATTTCACCCAATCCTTTATAGCGTTGCACGGTTATCCCTTTGCTAATGCTATCACGCAGTTTATTATAGGCGGCTAATATCCCCTTGACTTTCACTTGTTCTTGTTTAATCTTCAGGGCTATATCTCCTTCCATCAACTGTTTGTTCTTCTGGCGAAACTCAGTAAGGTTCTGCCACAAAGCAGAACTGAAAAATGGTTCTTTCAGGAGTATATCACCAGCATCATCATCAAGATCACTTCTGACATGGTGCTTAATCAATAAGCCCTTCTCTTCGTTATTGTATTCAAGCATCCACTCATCAGGACTTAACAATGACTGGAGTTTTTCACAGTAAGCATTAATCTTCTTGGCCTCGGCAAAAGGTGGCACAGTGTAATCCCCATCCAATTCACATTTCTCCAACGCATGCACCAAATCTGGCGGATAAGAGTCCGCCTTAAGCTCATTCCAGCCCTGGATATACTTGCTTATTTCCTCAAGAAAATCATATAACTTCGCACCACTATAACTGCCTGAGTTGCCACTTAACTCGCAGTTGTCCGCTATGCGTTGATTAACATAGATATCAAAATCCTGCTCCTGTAACAAATATCTTTCATCCTTGCCCTCTTTCACTCTATAGAGAGGTGGTTGAGCTATATACACATAACCACGGCGAATCAATTCCTCCATGTGGCGATAAAAGAAAGTCAATAACAAAGTGCGTATATGCGATCCATCAACATCCGCATCAGTCATCAAAATAATTTTATGATATCTAATCTTATCTGGGTCAAAAGCCCCCGAACCAATACCACACCCCATTGCTGTAACCAAGGTGCCCAGTGCTTGGGATTCAAACATCTTGGCGGATGATTGTTTCTCAACATTTAGAATCTTACCCCTTAAAGGCATCACCGCCTGATTCTTACGATTGCGCGCCTGCTTGGCTGAACCACCAGCCGAATCCCCTTCCACTAAAAATAATTCTGCATTTATAGGGGATTTTTCTTGGCAATCAGCTAGCTTGCCTGGCAAACCGCTCATTTCCAACAATCCTTTACGTCTTACCATGTCGCGTGCTCGCTTGGCCGCCTCACGCGCTCTGGACGCTTCTTCTATTTTGCCAATAATTGCTTTTGCCTCGCCTGGATTCTCCAGCAAGAAAGTAGAGAACTCCTCAGTTATTGCCTTGGAGACAGCGGTCTTTGCTTCAGATGAAACTAACTTTTCTTTGGTCTGTGAAGAAAATCTTGGTTCTGGAAGTTTAATGGATATTAAAGCAGTGAGACCTTCACGAGTATCATCTCCAGTAATAGCGCCTGACTCCTTCTTTATCACTTTTTGAATATAGCTGTTGAAGGCCGCTGTCAGCCCACCCTTAAGACCAGTTAAGTGAGTGCCTCCATCGCCTTGCTTAATATTATTGGTGAAACAAATCACCCTCTCTTGAAATCCATCCCCGCACCACTGCATAGCCAATTCCACTTGGATTGGTGCTTCGGTCGCAGCATCCTGCAACCCAGTGTAGCTCTTATTGACATAGAAGGCCTTGTGCAAGGGCTCCTTGTTTTTACATAGATGATCCACATATTCCCTGAGTCCACCTTCTGTGTAGTAATCAAATGCTTTCCCGCTAAACTCGTCTAAGAACTCTATGTGTATGCCAGCATTCAAATAAGATATTTCCTTGAGGCGGTCTTTGAGGACTTGGGCGTCAAAGACGATGTTGCCGAACGTCTTCTCTGAAGGATAAAAACGCACGCTTGTACCTTTTTTAAAACCTTCCTCGGCTTTTACTTCAGCTGGCTCACAAATCAAAGATGTCTGAGGAAAGCCGTCTTTATATTCCTGCACGCATACTTTATCGTCACGCCTAATAGTCAAGATTAATTTGGTGGACAATGCATTAACCACTGAAAGACCTACTCCATGCAGCCCTCCTGAAACCTTGTATGAAGAAGCGT
>JAAOII010000073.1 GCA_015163845.1 Candidatus Portiera sp. | reverse complement strand
GCGCAGTTTATTTTTCTCTTCACTAGTGCGCAAGGTTATCAACTCTGTTTCCAAGCTTGACTTTATAGTCAATAATTCTTCCCGCCTTTCTTGTTCTTGTTGTTGCCGTGACTCCTGTTGTTGCCGTTGTTCTTGTAACTCGCTTAGTTTATTAGTTAGCTCTGTGCGGTTATCCTCCAACTGCTTCCTTATTTCATCTTGACGATTTTTTGTCGCCTCCGCCTCAAGTAATTCTTTTTGATATTCTATTACTTGCTTATCAATTTCTACGAGGTTTGCTTTTTGCTTTTTCCATAACTCTGGATTGAGTTCAGAAAGTTCATTAAACAACACCCGTTTGCCAATAAGGAGTTGTTCGTTTTTAGTTGACTGTTGTTTAATCTGCATCAACTCATCGCGTAGTTTGTTCAGAGTTTCATTGGCGCTACTTTGATTATCCTTTAGGTTTTTCAATGTGCTTGTCAAGGATTCTTTTTGCTTAAGGGTTTTTGCAGTCCTCTTTTCAATCTCCGCATGTCTCTTTTTCCGCGCCACAGATGCTGGATTATGTGTATCTGAATTGGCACTTTGGAGAACTGCCCAGTCGGGGCCTATCCAATCACCCCTTGGAGTAACAATGCTTTGATGGGACTTTAGTTTTTTTCTGAGCTTGATTGCCTGCTGTAGATCGTCACAGGAATAGATATGATTCAAAAAAGATGGTTTGTTATTATGTTTGATTAACTGAGCCAATGATTTCGCCTTGCCGAAAGATTCTTGAGTATCCTGCTTTTTAACTGCCTCTTCTATCAGCCCAAGTTGAACATCGTGTTCCTCTGCCAAGGACTCTAGGGCTATGCCCATGTTATCGGTGAAGTTTGCTTGCAGCACCCGAGTGGCTACTAGGTCTAATGCTTTTTCCCAGCCATCGGCAACCTCAACTTTATCTCCCCAGAAACTATTAGTATTTATGTTAACTGCACTGAGTAGCTTTTTGATCTTATCACTTAGCCCTTTGCCTGGTTCATAGTCGGGCTTATCTAATTCTTTGAGTAGGGTGCCAAGTCGTAGATGCTCATCGGCACAACTACGCAACTCTTCCTCGCTCTTGGAAACTTTGTCATCAAGTGTCGCAATATCTTTACCTAGCGACTGCTCCTGTTTGTTAAGAGTAGCAAGTTTGCTGGTTATAGTATTTTCCTCTGTGTTTAAGTTTGAAATCTCTTTCTGGGTATCTTTGTAGGTATCCTGCCTTTTAGACATTTCTTCTATTTGTTTAGAGAGTTCTTCTTGGGCTGCCAAGGACTCCTTTAATTTAACTTCCGCATCCTTGTGACGAGCATGAATTTCCATTCCAACATTAATGACTTCTTGCCATTCATTAGCACTAACATTTATTTGTTTTTCTAGATCTCTGACGGTGTTTAGAGATTGTGAAGCGTCTTTATCTTTGGATTTTTCATAGATATCACTGCTACTTAGTATTTGCTTTTGCTTTTGCTTAAGTTCTTGAAGTTCTTTATTGGCTTCATCCAACTTGCTAAGTTGTTCTTGCAGTCGTTTAGAGATTTGAACTGATTCTTCTTTGATAGCATCTAGTTGTTGTTCCTTATCATTTAAATCCTTCAGATTATACTTGTTACCTGCATCAGTGGCTGAAATTTGGTCAGTCAATTCGCGTTGCTTGGTTATATCGGCAATCATATCTTTATTTTTATTGTCGACAGTCAAAGAAATCTCCTGTTTTTGCGATTCCCATGACGCGCTGTTATTTTTTATATCACTGATTTTCTGGACTAGTTGATTTAAGCTAGTGCGTTTAGCTTCCTTTTTATTCATTAACTGATTATAGCGGGCTAAAGTTAATTGTTCTTTGAGGTTTATCAATTCGTCCTGGTTATCCTTATATACCTTTGCCATTTCCGACTGCTTTTCCAACGCCTTGACTCGGTGCTTCATCTCTGCTAAATTGCTGTGAATAGTCCGCAGGTTTTCTTTAGTCCTTCTTATGTGGTTAAGCGAATCCTTACGCTTATTAAGGTATGAGGTGATGTCGGCTACTTCCTCAATAACAGTGCGAATATATTCAGGGTTACTTTCAACTATATTATGCACGGCTCCCTGAGTTACTATGGCATAGTCGGTCTTACCTGTAAGCCCCATCCCAGCAAATAGTTCAGTAATGTTTTTCCTAAGGCAAGGGACATCATTAATATAATATTTGGAGTCACGCTCTCTTTCCAACACTCTTCTAATCTTAACTTCAGGCAGGTCTTGATATTTACCGGTTAGACGGTTCTTATTATTGGCAAAAACCATCTCCACCATTGCTCGGCCGCGTGGCGGGTTATCATCAGTGCCATTGAATATAACATCCTCCATAGAATCAGTCCGCAGTCCTGAAGAAGAACTAGCACCTAACACCCAACGTATAGCATCAATGATGTTAGATTTACCACAACCATTTGGTCCAACCAAGACAGTGCGGTCTGATGGGAATACCAGGGATGTTTGGTCGCTGAATGACTTAAAGCCAGATAGTTTTATAGAAGACAGTCGCATTACTCTATATTATATAGGACATTCCTAATAACTTATGCATCACAATGAGAAGTAAGAAGCAAAAAGAGATTACGGACATTCCATAACTTTAGCTAAAATCATAAAACATCCTATACAGCAGTAAAAAGTGTATAATAATGATTAATCACACATATATTTATGAGTAGATTTATTAGATTAAATTAATTAAGAAGTTAAGAGGATAAAATGAAAATCAGTATCAAGCGCACTATTAGCGGTCTAACCATGACCAACCCTGCTATGCACATCATCAAGAATATACAAGCCCTAAAAGCCCCGACTCAACTAGCTCGTTTGTTTGGGCTACTAATAATTACAACTGCTCTAGCTGCCTGTGGCGGCGGTGGCGGTACTCCAGCTCCCATAAAAGAACCCCCAACTCCCCCAGCAACTCCACAAAATTTAGTAGCTGCTTTGAGTCCAGATAATGTGACTATAACATGGACTGAAGTGCCTGATGCTACTTTCTATAATATCAACCGCAGTGGGGGAGCAGATCGAGCAAATATGCGGGAAACTGATGCTAGCCACACAGATAATAGCGTTATAGAGGGTAATGAATATACCTACATGGTCAGTGCTTGTAATCCATCGAGCTGTTCTAATCCCACAAATTTAACAGTTATTTATGATGTTCCAGCAATGCCAACTAGTATAACTGCCACTCTCTCTGCAACTGGAGTAAACCTCCAATGGCCTGTTGTTTCTGGCACTGGTATCACGCACTATAATATCGCCCGCAGTGGGGGAGCAGATCGAGCAGATATGCGGGAAACTGATGCTAGCCACACAGATAATAGCGTTATAGAGGGTAATGAATATACCTACATGGTCAGTGCTTGTAATCAGGTGGATTGTTCTCCTCCAGCATCCCTGATGGTTGATTATTCCGCTCCAAATACCCCGATGAACCTAGTTGCCTCTCACAGTGGAAATAATGTGACTATAACATGGACTGAAGTGCCTGATGCTACTTATTATAATATCGCCCGCAATGGAACTTTCAATAATGTTAATGTCACTGCCCTAACCTACACAGACACCACTGTTACGCAAGGAATGACCTATACCTACATGGTCAGTGCTTGTAATCATCTGGGTTGCTCGGATGCCAACTCCACAAGCATCCAGCTCCCTTTGGATACAGATGGCGATGGCACTCCAGGCACCCCGATGAACCTAGTT
>JAAOII010000072.1 GCA_015163845.1 Candidatus Portiera sp. | reverse complement strand
CAGGAGAACACTCGGCACATCCAATGCATTCCATAGGTAAAACGAGCGACATAACACTCCAAACAAATATGCCACGACCACCAAAGCAATTGCTTGGTTACGGCCAATATTATCTTTGCCAGGATCTAAAAACTCGCAAAGCCTATCGTATAAAGATGAAAACATAGTTAAGACATATTATATAACATTCTTGGCATTATTATGTAAAATAACAACTATGCAACGTTTCTTTTGCCTAAAGTTATATAACCTTCCTCGCATAAAGTAATGATAAACTTTCCAGACATAAATGGCCGTTGGATAACTTTTTTTCATATACCTAAGACCGGAGGGTCTACAGTTCTCTATGGAATCTTTTCCAATGGGATTATCCATTCAGATACAGGTAATTTTTTCCCTGCCAGCAGACGACTAAGGTTTAATGCGTGGCACTATAATCATGGAAACTCTCATCATGGCAATCCGAATGATGGTGCTTATAAGTATGCTGACCACTTCCCTTATATTGCGGCTAAAAAACTTGATTACTCCATCCATGACCATTCTATAGCATTCGTCAGAAATCCTTGGCAAAGATGTGTTTCCGCCTATCTTTATACCAAAAATTTACGTCTAACCAACAAAACAGCATCATTTGGCGAATGGATAGATTCAATAGATCATGAGCGCGAAGATTGTTGGCTTCCACAAAACCCTAATCCGCAGTATAAATATCTTATAGATGAGCAGGGCAAAATAGCAGTGAGTCGTATATATAAGTTAGAAGAGATTAATCTAGTTGAACTTTTTAGTGACTTACTCGGCAAAAAATTGCCCCAAGTAAGAATTAATGTTACCCCGCCTTATGACTTCAGAAGTTTTTATAATGATGGACTCATAGAAAAAGTAGCTAGAATCTATGCCAAAGATATAGACCTTTTCAGCTACAAATATAAGTAGCGACAGAAGTTCTTGATTGCTAAAACTTCTCGGGCTATATGGAGCTATATGTAAACCGCCCCTAATAGACGCCGTCCGCTGGCCCCAGTGATATTTGGGATATTGCTTGGCCTACCATGCAAACGCAAGTAAGCCAACCAAGCAAATGCAAGCCCTTCTAATTGCTGGCTTTCTACCCCCAGTTCATCTATATTTCTTACTGGACATTTAATTAACTTAGTCATCCTTTGTAGAAGATGATCATTTAGTGAGCCACCACCAGCCACATATAAACTGAGTTTATTACTTTCTTTAGCATCAAAATAAGAATGAACCGCTAAAGATATAGATAAAGCAGTCAAATCAACCAAGGTTGCTTGAACATCTTGTGCTTCATAATTTGACTCCATTCCTTGTAAATAACTCTGCACCCAATGCAAATTAAAATAATCCCTGCCAGTTGTCTTGGGTGGGGATTTGGAAAAGTATGGATCTCCAAGAAATGATACCAACAAATCATCTATTACTTTACCACTCGCAGCCCATTGTCCTCTAGAGTCATATTCTCCTTTACCATGGACCTTAGCCCACTCATCCAGCAAACAATTTGCCGGTCCCATATCAAAACCTGATGCTTCTTCTCCGCGGCGGAGGATTGTTATGTTAGATATTCCACCAAGATTAACTATGCATCTGTCTTCATCTGCAGAAGTAAAAAATGCTTGATGAAAAGCCGTTGCCAAAGGAGCGCCATGTCCACCAGCGGCTACATCTCTTCGCCTAAAATCAGCCACTACTGGAATACCCAATTTCTCTGCCAAGATATTTGGATCGCCACATTGGGCTGTCCAATTATTTTGGCTAGTTAACTCTTTGTTACCCTCAATACTATGCCCGATTGTTTGTCCAGCAAAGGCGACTGCCTTGACCGAGGATGACGATTCGCCACTCTTTGCTAATAGATCCTTAACCGCCTCGGCCGCCAATAAAGAAACTTCTCTGTCTAACAGAGCTAAGTCCGTTAGACAGCTCTTATCCGTTGAATTAAATGCATGTAACTTTGATTTAAGAGACGGCTCATAAGGAATTGATGCTTGCGACAAAATCTCATAGCGGATGGGTTCATCAGTAAACTCAACCAACACAGCATCCATAGCATCTAAGCTGGTGCCTGACATTAAGCCAATATATTTTTCTTTAACTTCCAAGTTCAAGTAGCTCGCTATAAGTTCTTATGCTTGATGGATATTCTCATAGATGTCTAATTTCTATTACTAACAACCTTCTTGTTATCCTCTTGACGTTTATGGTATCTGGTCAATAGCTCCTCGCTATGTTTAAGAAATCTAGGTAGCTCTCGCTTGTTAAGTTTAACGCTTCGGTTAAATTTAACTCTTAATGGATCTCTATGTCTGCCACGTATTCTAAACTCATAATGCAAATGAGGTCCAGTTGAGATCCCGGTTGTTCCCACATAGCCAATAACTTGCCCTTGCTTAATAACTTTACCTTTCCTCATTCCTTTAGCATAGCCACTCATATGAGCATAAAGAGTGGTGTAGCCATCTCCATGGTTAATAATAACTGTCTTGCCATAACCGCCATTATTGCCTATCTTATATATTTTGCCATTGCCAGTGGTGAATATAGGAGTACCCCTCCTTGCTGCAAAATCAACACCATTATGAGGGCGCACTATCTTGAGAACAGGATGGCGACGTTTAGGATTATATCTTGAACTGATTCTTGCTAAGTTTATTGGCATGCGTAAGAAACGCGATCTCATGGACTCTCCTTTAGGAGTAAAATAGCCCACCTGTCCAACACTATTAGTGTAGCGTAGAGCCAAAATCTTTTTGCCATTATTTATAAATTCAGCTACAGCGATGGTATCCTCCTTAACCGAACGATTTTCCACATATAAATCTTCTAATAGCATGGAAAAGCTATCGCCCGAACGCACATCATTAGCAAAGTCCATATCATAGGCAAATATGTCGGCAAAATTTAATATCAACCGCCCACTCATACCTTGATTGATGCCATCTTGATATAAGGAACTCGTAATTATTCCACCATTATATTTGTATTTTGAGGTATATTCAGTTTGATGTTTTGCTACAGAAACCCCTCCTTTGTCATTACGATAATATCTACGTCCTTTAATAGGACTCTCCATCACTATAAGTTCTTGGAGGCGTTCACCATCAACTAATGATATATATATATCTGTTCCTATGGACATCTTACTTAAGCGACGTCTTTCGGCAGACGATAAAGCGTCAAGCATGGAGGTAATTTCCTTTGGTTTCAAGAGCAAACGATCAAACAAGCTTACTAGGTTTTCACCTCTTTGTAGACGCACCCGAAACTTTCCTGACAACAAGTTTATTTCATTAGATGGTTCTAAATCATCATTAGAAATTATTGCGGCCGGGGAATTTACCGGAATAAGTTGTGAGGGCTCTTGGTCTGCTATTAGCAAAGACGCTAAAAAGACCAAGGAAGCCAAAGCAATACCCATAGGTATAACCTTGTTCAAGTTGGTAAACATTGATAACATTATTTCTTTCCTGTGCTAAAAAATTATCTATGCATTAGGTGTGCAACTGCTTGCACCTGCAACATTCTCAAATCATCTTTACGCTTGCCATTATTATGTATTCTAACTCTTGCTTTTATCTTTGGTCTAATCTGGATTATCCTTCTCAAGTTTGGCTAATTGCTTGATAACTTCTATGAGATTTACTTCCGAACCAGCCATCTGAACATTCAGCAAATATTTGCCATTAACCACTACTGCTGGCACTGAGTTGATTTTATAAAACTCAACTTCTCTAAGTGCTAAACGCATTTTAGAGTCCACTCCAAAAGAGTCATATGCTTCGTTGAACTCATCAATGTTGGCGCCATATTCAGAATAAAACTTTGCAATATTCTTCTTATTAGTTAAGGGTCTTTTTCCTTTATGAATTGCATCAAAGAATGCTTGATGACTCTTATCTAGAACTCTTAACCGCTCCGCGGTAAAGTAGGAGCGTGCATGCACTTGCCATAACCCACGAAAAGGCACAGGAACTCTACGAAATTTAACATAAGATGCTTTATTATCTTTCCAACTCTCTATATATGGTTCAAGTTTATTGCAGTGAGGGCAACCATACCAAAAATATTCTACTACCTCAACCT
>JAAOII010000071.1 GCA_015163845.1 Candidatus Portiera sp. | reverse complement strand
TATATATAGTAGTAAGTTAATCTAATAGGCACGATTGGACTCGAACCAACGACCCCTACAATGTCAATGTAGTGCTCTAACCAGCTGAGCTACGCGCCTAGAAAAACTATATGAAATTATTATATATGATTTGAATCTTCTATAAATAATATCTCTAAAATCTATAGATGAAGTTGATGGGTTCAATCTCAAAGTTGGGGAAGCCAACTTTTTCTCCTTCGTAGTTTACTGGGATATTTCCATGCCACCGAAAATTTGTGCGAAAACGCCAATGGCTATTCGGGTTAGTCATTATATCCCAACCACCAACAATGCCAAGGCGGCTAGTTGAGGCGGAAGTTGATTCGCCAACACTGGTATCTTCAAACCTTAAGTTATAGAAATTCCAAGAGATGCCAATATGCGGAACCCAGTTGTTGAAAAAACCATAGGACTCCAAGAAGTCCAATGACACCATGTTCTGCTGATATTTGTGTGTAGTCGCGCCATCTTTAACTGCAAAACTTAAGGGGCGATAGCTGATTTGAAACATTGATTGCCAACCGGGGGAAGTATTTCTCTTCCAAACAAAGCCAAAGTTTATGGTTCCGTATGCTTGTTGTTCACCACTGATGGCTAATTGGTTGCGGGCTGAAGCAGTGTATGAGGGGGTCGCCACACCAGACAAAATAGCAGCTCCGCCACCAAATCCTAGATAGGGGTAAATGCCTTTGTCTAGTAATTTTATGTTCTCTGCTTGCGATACACCTGAATAGCAAACAAAAGATAGAGTCAATGCTAAAATTATGCTACCCTTGGACGTCAAAGTATATAAAGTGTTGAGCAATTTATTTTTCATGGTTTTTCTCATGGTTTTTTTCATGGTTTATAAATGTTAGTTATAGATTTTAATTAAATAACGCCTGCTCTGAGCAGGTCGTGCATATTCATTGCCCCGACTAATTCATTCTTGCTGTTTATCACAGGTAATGAGTTTATCTTCTTATCTTCCATTAACTTTAGAGCAGCAGCAGCAAGTTCGCTTTCCTTGACGGTTGCAAATTCCTTGGTCATAACATCGCTAACTGCGGCTGTGTGCAGGTCAATTTTCTTATCCAAACAACGGCGTAAGTCACCATCCGTAAAGATCCCTATAAGTTGCCCGTCTGCATCAACTATTGTCGTCATTCCGAGACGTTTAGAAGTTACTTCTAATAATGCCTTGTTTATCTTGACTGTGGCATCTACTATGGGAATGTCTTTACCCTTATGCATTAGGTCACTAACCTTAAGTAGTAGGCGACGTCCCAATAAGCCACTGGGATGAGAAAAAGCAAAGTCATCAGCGGTGAAACCACGTGCCTCCAATAGGGCTATTGCCAAGCAGTCACCTATAACAAGAGTAGCAGTTGTGCTTGATGTTGGTGCAAGACCGAGAGGACATGCCTCTTCTGCGACTTTAACCGATAAAGAAATATCAGCAGAAACTGAAAGTTCAGATGACTCATTGCCAGTAATAGCTATCATAGGAATATCTAAACGTTTGACTAGAGGTATGAGGCGAGACAACTCTTCACTGGCACCTGAATAGGAAATCATTATGACGAGATCTTGGCGAGTAATCATTCCAAAGTCACCATGCC
>JAAOII010000070.1 GCA_015163845.1 Candidatus Portiera sp. | reverse complement strand
GGTTTGGTGGGTTTGGTTGGCTTGGGTTTGGATTTATTGTCGGTGAAGGATACACCTATGCCAAGGAGTCGGACTGGTTTGTTGTGCCTTTGGCGGGCTTCCTTATATAAGTCAAAGGCACTTTCTAAACTGGGCATAACCCCTGCGGCTTGTTTGGTGGTAGTGACGAAGTCAGCAAATTTTATTTTTATGAATAAGCCGCTGATGCTATATTTAGTAAGAGAGTTGCTTTGTTTCTTGTTCTCATCTTTAGTATTTTCTTTCATCTCCTCGTTATTATCCCCCTCGTTATTATCCCCCTCGTTATTATCCCCCTCGTTATTATCCCTTTTGTCCTTAATAACTGCAATAACAGCATTACCCAAATCATCGTTCGGGGTGGCGGAAGCGTTAGCGACGGTAGGGGCAAGGGCGGAGGTACTTGGAGTGTTGGTGGCGACGTCCACGTATTTGGAGAGACGGCGATGCAGTTCAATCAGTAACTTATCCAGTTCTTGGCGGCACTGTTCGTCATCTTTTATATCATCCATAAATGTGCTTTCTACACTCAGGGATTTTCTTATGCGGCTAGTTGAAAGCTGGCGATTATCTATTCCGCGAGCTCTTTGGTAGAGCATCAAGCCAAATTTACCAAACCTTGCTTGTAGTTCTTCTTGGCTATAGTGTTGAACATCAGAACATTTTTTTATTCCTTGAGCCGCGAGCTTTTTGGCACTAACTTTGCCTACTCCAGGAATCTTATCCACTGGTAAGTCCTTGACAAACTCAGCAATATTTTGTGGTGGGATGACCATGATGCCGTCTGGTTTGTTCCAGTCGCTAGCAACTTTGGCTAAAAACTTGTTGGGCGCCACTCCTGCTGATGCGGTAAGTTGGGTTGCGCGGTAGATGCGTTCTTTAAGGTCGCGAGCTATTAAAGTGGCAGAGTTTTTATGTAACTGAACATCTGTGACATCTAAGTAGGCCTCGTCCAAAGACAAGGGTTCTATGATGGGAGTTATCTCACGCATGATGCCTCTGATAATGTCAGATGCATGTTTATATTTTGCCATGTTCCCCTTGACAAATATTAGGTCGGGGCATAATCGTTGTGCCATAGCCCCGCTCATGGCGGATCGGACACCAAACTTACGGGCTTCGTAGCTACAGGTGGCAACTACTCCGCGTCTTTGCCCGCCACCCACAGCTATGGGTTTACCGCGCAATTCTGGATTATCGCGGACTTCAACCGCAGCATAGAAGCAGTCCATGTCTAGGTGAATTATCTTACGCATGGGGATGTCCAATCAGATTAATAATATAAATACTTGCGTCATACTAACTCCAGTTTAACAAATATAGATACTTAGTAGCATAAATATGTATTTTTAGTGATTTAGTGGTGCCGTTTTTAGTGATTTTGCTTAAATAAGAATATATAAATAAGTTTATTTTATTGAGCATAGATATATCATAATTACCTATAATAATCTATAATATTTTTACTATTGGGAAAGGTCGTATCTCTAATTGTGTCTATATAAGTATAAGCGTTATTAGTATAGATCTTAGCCATCTACATTTACGTTATTTGAGGAGAAAATATGAACAAGTATTTTAAGTGCCAGGCAGCTGGTATATTACTAATAAACACAATTGACGCTAACTGCGTTTTATAAAGATTATGCATAATGATATCATAGTTATAGACGGACTAATTATTTCCAAGTGGGAAAGGTCTACTTTTGAAGATATGCGCCGTGGCGGTATCACAGCAGCCAACTGCACGGTATCTGTATGGGAGGGGTTTCAAGACACAATGAACAATATTGCCGAGATGCAGAAGTATATTTTGGATAATTCGGACATATTGATGCAGGTTAACACAACAGCTGACATCAAAAAAGCTAAACAGGAAAACAAGACAGGAATAATTCTTGGCTTTCAGAATGCCCATGCTTATGAGGATAAGTTGGGTTATATTGACCTATTCAAGCAAGTCGGTGTTGGTATTGTGCAAATGGCATATAATACACAAAATCTTATTTGCACTGGTTGCTATGAAAAAGATAAAGGGTTGTCTGATTATGGACGTGAAGTTGTTGCGGAGATGAACCGCGTTGGTGTTTTATGTGACTTGTCGCATGTTGGCCGCAATAGCGCTCGCGACATCATTGAATGTTCCAAACAACCAGTATGCTATTCTCACTGCCTTCCAGCTGGGTTGAAGGAGCATCCGCGTAATAAGTCGGATGAGGATTTGAAGTTTATCGCCGACCGCAATGGCTTCGTTGGTGTGACTATGTTCCCGCCCTTCTTGCCCAAAGGCGTGGACTCCACTGTGGACGATTATGTTGCTGCCATTGACTACATCATAAATATTGTTGGCGAGGAAAGAGTTGGCGTTGGAACTGATTTTACTCAAGGGTATGATCGTCCTTTCTTTGATTGGATTACTCATGATAAAGGATATGGTCGCAAACTCACTGAGTTTGGTGAAATCATTAATCCTAAAGGAATGCAGACCATTGGCGACTTCCCTAATCTAACTGCTGCAATGCTGAAAGCTGGTTGGTCTAATACGAAGACCGAGCGTATAATGGGTCAGAACTGGGTAACTATTCTTGAAGAGGTTTGGGGCAAATGAAAAATGCCCCCGCCCTACCGATAGAAGTTGACTCCGAAACAGGTGTATGGCAAACAGATGGTTTGCCGATGCTCTATGTGCCGAGGCATTTCTTTGTCAATAATCATGATATGGTTGAAGAGGCAATGGGTAAGGAAGAGTATGCCAAGATTCTATATGTAGCTGGACATAAATCAGCCCATCACTGGTGCGAGCACGAATCTAAACAACATGAACTTAAGGGGATGGATGTGTTTAGTCATTATTTACAAAGATTATCATTGCGTGGTTGGGGGCTGTTCTCCTTTCTCTCTGATGATATAAAAAATCTACCACTAAGTATTCGCTTGGATCATTCCGCCTTTGTGTTGAATGCCCGCAAATTTCCCAACAAGAGCAAAGAGGGTGAGTTGCTTTGTCATATGTTTGCTGGATGGTTTGCTGGAGCAACTGACTGGGTAGCTCAGAATGAAGGACTAGAGGATGGCTTTGTTTGTAGCGAAACCCAATGTGCTAATGTCTGTGCAAATGTCTGTGCTAATGTCTCTGATAATGGGGCTGGAAATAAAGGGGGAAAGGATTTCTGTCTCTATGAAGTTAAGTATAAATAGTAACAAGCCATAATACAATATCATATAGGATAAATAAGTGTCATACAAACATATTTTCACCCCACTGACTATCAATAAAGTCAATATTGCCAATCGCATAATCAGCACTGCTCATGCCGAGGTATATGCTGAGGATGGTTTCCCTCAAGAACGCTACATCAAGTATTATGAAGAGAAAGCTAAAGGTGGATTGTCTCTTGCCATATGCGGTGGATCTAGCCCAGTATCACGTGATAGCCCTTGGCAATGGTGGAAGTCAGTTAATCTTGCAACTGATGAGGTCATCCCCCATCTAGCAAATTTAGCCGATGCCATGCACAAGCATAATTCCAACATAATGATCCAAGCAACCCACATGGGTAGGCGAACAACTTATGCTGGCATTGATTGGCCTCATCTGGTAAGTCCCAGTGGCGTCCGTGAACCAGTCCATAGAGGATTCTGTAAGACCATTGAAAAACATGAGATCAAAAGCATCATTGCCGACTTTGTCGCAGCGGTGGATAGAGTGAAGCAATCGGGCATGGATGGTGTGGAAATTTCTGCGGCTCACCAACATCTAATAGATCAATTTTGGAGCCCGCGTAGTAATAAGCGGACAGATGAATATGGCGGTTCTTTAGAAAATCGCATGAGGTTTGGTAAGCAAGTATTTGAAGCTGTTCGTGAAAAGGTAGGGAAGGACTTTTGTGTGGGGCTACGTATGTGTGGTGATGAGTTTCATCCAGATGGGTTGGATCACGACACACTCAAAGATATTGCCCAGGCAATGTCCGAAACCAAGATGGTAGATTTTATCAGTGTGGTCGGTTCAGGAGCTGATACGCATAATACTCTTGCTAATTGCATGCCACCCATGGCATTGCCGCCTGAGCCATTTGTCCATTTGGCGGCTGGCATTCGTTCTCGGGTGAATGTTCCAGTGATGCATGCTCAAGGAGTAAGAGACCCTCAACAAGCCGAAAGAATTTTGGCTCAGGGGATGGCTGATCTAGTCGGGATTACCCGCGGGCAGATTGCCGACCCACATATGATCAATAAGATTAGAGAGGGACAGGAGACACGCATTAAACAGTGTGTTGGAGCCAATTATTGTATAGACCGTCAATACATGGGGTTGGATGTCCTCTGTGTGCAAAATGCAGCCACGAGTAGAGAAGCAACAATGCCGCATATCATTGCCCGAAGTGAGAAGAATAAACGGCGGGTAGTAATTGTTGGTGGTGGACCGGCTGGTCTGGAGGCGGCGAGAGTTTCTAAGGAACGCGGCCATGATGTTGTCCTGTTTGAGAAGAATGAAGAAGTGGGTGGTCAGGTAAATCTGTCAGCAAAGATTCCACAAAGAGATCAAATGGCTGGAATTATTCGCTGGTATGATATGGAAATTAAACGTCTAGATATAGATGTGCGGCTGGGCAAAGCAGTTGATAAAGCCGGCATCATCAAAGAAGAACCAGACATTGTCATACTCGCAACTGGTGGAACAGAGAATATTGAAGATAAATGGGGACCTAAAGAAGGTATGTGTGTTTCTTCTTGGGATGTTCTTAATGGTAAGGTCAAGCCAGCCAAGAATGTTTTGATTTATGATGGCATGGGACAACATGCAGGGGCTGGGTTGGCCGACTTCATCGCCTCTAAGGGTTCGCAAGTAGAAATAGTCACTCCAGATCCTAAGATTGCTGATGATGTTGGAGGGACAACCTTCCCGATAATGTATCGTCGTCTTTATGCTCTGAATGTAGTCCAGACCCCCAACTATTGGTTGGAAGAGATTTACAAAGAAGAAGATAAATTCATAGCGGTGCTTCTCAATGAATATACAGAAGTAACCGAAGAGCGTGAGGTGGATCAGGTGGTAATAGAGAATGGCACAGTGCCTAATGAAGAACTTTATCATGCACTGCGTGAAGAATCACTTAACCAAGGCATAACAGATACGGATGATCTGTATGCCAATCAACCGCAGAAATGTTTGCAACTATGTGATGATAAGGGCTTCGTCCTATTTCGTGTTGGAGATTGTATCTCCATGCACAACATCCATGGCGCAATCTACGATTCTCTAAGGTTATGCAAGGATTTCTAGTTAATCAACTACCTCTGTTACTTCTCGGCATTGCCCTGTTGGGATTTACTGCTGGGGTTATCAAACGTATAGGTCTATGGCGACAAGGGAGGCATGATCAAGCCCTCAAGTTAAGCAACATTTTCTTCATCCCCAAACGTTATTTGGTGGATCTGCATCATATAGTTGCACGTGATACTTATATAGCTAATACCCACATAGCTGCAGCTGGCGGAGTGGTTGCATCTGTCCTGCTAATGATACCCATATATGGATTTGGGCTAACTAACTTTTACCTTTATATGGCTTTGTTCTTAGCAACTTTTTCTGCTTTCATTGGGGGTATATTTGTATGGAGACGTCGTTCTGGTCGCCCATCACGTCTGTCGCGTGGCAAATGGAATGGTGTGCCGATTGCTTTGTTATCTTTTTCCATTGGGTTTGGTTTTTTAACTCTATTTCAAAGTGGTTATATCAATGCAAATAGTGTGAGCATAATATCTATCGTTGTCTTATCCGCCTTGGCTACTCTTGGCATATTTGAGATTGCTGGGGGAGGACTTCTTAATCGTCCTTTCAAACATTTATTGTCTGGTTCTTTGCATTTAGCATTTCATCCACGTCAGGCAAGATTTAAAAGTAAAGGAGCATTATCCACAGACCTAAAACCAGTTGATTGGGAAGTAGCAAAAGAAATCGGGACGCCGGGAGTAAAAAGCGTCAAGGATTTTGCTTGGAACCGCTTGTTGAGTTTTGATGCTTGTATTGAGTGTGGTAAATGTGAAACCGCCTGTCCTGCATTCGCCGCTGAGCAACCTCTCAATCCCAAAAAACTCATTCAGGACTTTGTCGCTGGAATGGAAAATAGAAACGACCTTGCTTATGCTGGCAGCCCTACTCCAGGTATCCCTTTGGGCGAGCATGGTGGCAATAGTTCCAGCCCAATAATCTCCGACCTAGTTGAGGAAGATACTATCTGGTCATGCACGAGTTGTCGAGCATGTGTGCAGGAATGCCCAATGATGATAGAGCATGTGGATGCGATTATAGATGTTCGTCGCGACTTGACAATGCGTCGCGGTAATATACCTGAGACCACTGCAGAGGCCTTAGAGAATTTGCGACAAACTGATAACATTGGTGGAAATGATCCCAAACAACGTGCCAACTGGTCACTTGACCTGGGCGTGGCAATGCTCAAAGATGGTGAGAAAACAGATGTCCTGTTTTGGCCAGGCGAAGCCGCTTTTGAACTTAAGCATCAAAAGACCTTGCGTTTAGTTGCACAACTTATGCAGAAGGCGGGAATTGAGTTTGCCATACCTGATTTACGTGAAGCAGATATTGGGGACTTTGCTCGTAGAGTTGGAGAGGAAGTGCTCTTTGAAACCATGGTTAAAAAGAACATGGACCTACTAAGCAATTACACTTTCAATAAAATTGTCACAGCTGACCCACATGTATATCATTCTCTTAAGAATGAATATTCTAGCTATGGTGGTGATTATCAGATCTTCCATCATACAGAGTTTTTGTTGCAGATGTTAGAAGAAGGGAAAATATCAGTTAAGGAAAAAATCAGTGACAGGACTTATACTTACCATGACCCTTGTTATCTGGGTAGATACAATTCTGTTGTGGATGCTCCACGTGCCTTGCTGGCAATGACAGTGGAAAATATAACCGAGATGGATAAGTCGGGTATGAATTCGCGTTGTTGTGGTTGGGGTGGCGGAGCTGCATTTTCAGACATTCCTGGCAAACGACGTATCCCAGATATGCGTATGGAAGACGCCCAACAAACCAAGGTGGATACCTTGGTTGTTTCTTGTCCTAATTGCATGACAATGTTAGACGGGGTTGTAGCAACCTCAGAGTCATTAGGTCCTTTGCCTGAAGTTGTGGATATAGCAGAGGTTACTGCAAGAGCTGTCGCTCTTTAATACTTCAATATTTCAATGATTCAATATGAATAGCATACCAAGAATTGATCCTCACGCCGCCAACAGGGGGTTCTTAGCAGCCAGTGGTAGGAAACGCATTGCGCGAGGCAGGGATTTAGCTGAGGGAGAAGCATTCACTGCATCTCAGCAGTCGGCCCAACATCAATTACCGCAAATAGTTATTAAGGATCCTAAAGAGTTTGTGTTGGTTTGTTTACATAGTCGCGAAGGCACTCTATCAAACTTGGATCGTGAGGTTCTTTATGTGGGCAGAGTCCTGGCTGGCAGAAGGACGGACTGTGCTCTCACAGTTATCGTCTTCGGCGATTTAGAAATTGATATGCGCCAGCATGGAGCAGACCGCGTCATAATACTTAAAGATGATAGATACACTGGTTATAACCAAGAGGAAAAACTATCAGCACTAGAACATTTAATTGATAAGCTAAAGCCACAAAATATTCTCTTTGGCGAGAGTGCTGAAGGAGATGGCGACCTTGCAAGACGTTTAGCGGTGAGACAGAATATGAGTATAGCCCCGGGAGTGATAGAGTTGGACGATAACAAAGTGCGTAGGTTCTGCGATGGCGGTTGGCAACAAGGCACTCACGAACTTACAGACATTCTCATTCTTAATAGTGGAACAGCGGAAGCGGATTTTGACTTTGAGACCCAGGCCTTAATGGAGAATAAACTTGCTCAGATACCAACAAAAGCATCAACAAAAGAGCCAGCAAATGCCAGCAAAGTTTTACAAGAGATGATGCGTAGCTTATCAGCCAATGAAGTTCCATTGGAAGAAGCAAACTTCATTCTTTCTGGAGGCAATGGGGTGAAAGATTTTGATAAGTTGCTACGTCTAGCAAAAGCCATAGGTGCTTCTGTTGGAGGTAGCCGAGTCGTAGTGGATGATGGCAAGTTGCCGAGGGAGTGTCAAGTTGGTGCCACAGGTAAAACGGTTGTCGCTTCTGTGTATATTGCTGTTGGGATATCAGGTGCAGTGCAACATTTACAGGGTATCAAGGATTGCCGCTATGTAGTTGCAGTTAACTTAGATGAGAGTTGTGATATGGTCAAACGTGCCGATCTCAGTTTGATCTGTGATGCAGAGGAATGGATGGACTCCATGCTTGAATTACTCGGTGAAGAATCACGCAAATCAGCATGAAAGCAATAATATTACTTAGCTTGGCACGTCACCCTTTATCAGGTAAGATTATTTGCTCGCCCAATGATTTACGAGCACTTTCCATGATGAGTTCTATGATGGGTTCTACGGTGGATGCTGAATTGAAGGAATCGTCTGATGGAGCGTCTAATGGGGCTTCTAATGGAGCTAGCTTTGAGTTGAAAGCAGTTCATGCTGGCGATCCAAATGAATCAGTCATGAATGAATATTTGGGTTATGGTTTGCCCGCAGTGGATGTAATAAAAACCAAAAAGAATGAGGACCCCTGTCCAAAGCTAGCTAAGTATTTGCAACAGGAAAAGCCACAATTAGTCGTGGCTGGTATGCAGGCACTTGGTGGTTGGGGAAGTGGCTTGGTGCCATATATACTCGCTGAACAAATTAACTACCCTCTTATTTCTGGGACTATTTCTGTTGCTTTGCAAGATGGCCAATATAACAACGACGAGCAATTACTTTGCTCTCAATACCTGCCTAAAGGAAGACGTAGGGACTTTATAGTAGCACCGCCTCTCTTCATAACCGTTCATTTGCGAGCCCCCAACAAACCACAATTTGTTTGGGCGCAACAGCAGCAGGGGGAAATACAAAAAGTAGCTGCAAATGCTAATGCTAATAATAATGTAAAATACAAAAAATATAATAAAAGTGATAAATCTTCTATCCAACTGACTGATAATTGGGACTTAGCCCCAGCTGATAAAAAGCGTTCGCGACTTTCCATTCGTTCCAATCGTAGTGGTTTTGAACGTATGCAACGAGCCGTGTCTTTAAGTGGTGGCGGTGGTAATATCGTCAAGGATGGCAGTGTGTTAGAAAAAGCTCAAATAACTTATAATATGATAAAGCAGAATGATGTTTATTCAGAAAAAAAGTAAGTATTGAAATATTAATTATTAAAGCATTAAAAAGTTACTAAAATAGAGAACTAGATAGATACAAACAGAAATAAATTATGCAACAAACAAATAAATTAAACGGACAGTTAAATAATTATCTTGGTGAATACACAGATAATCATAGCTTACCCTCTCCTTTTTACACCAACCCAGATGTATTCTCTATGGAGATGGCGACGGTGTTCCAACAGCGTTGGTTTTATGCCGCCTGTGTCGCTGATATACCTGAAGCAGGATCTTATTACAGCTTCAACTTATATAACAACTCAGTATTCATTATCAAAGATGATGATGGCAAAATACGTGCATTCCATAATACTTGTTGCCATAGGGGATCTAAACTCTGCGACGAAGGAACTGGTGATCTGGCTAAAATTGTCTGCCCTTATCATCAATGGACTTATGAATTAGATGGTCGTCTACTCTATGCACCAAAAATGGGTGCAGATTTTGATCCAAGTAAATATCGCCTGACAGAAATTGCTTTGGAGAATGTCGGCGGACTCATCTTTATTTGTTTCAGCGACAATCCTCCTGATTCTATTCAGGAAGTGAAAAAGATTATTAGTCCTTATCTAGATGTTTATAAAATTGAGAATACTAAGGTTGCTGCTCAGTCAGATCTCGTAGAACATACTAACTGGAAATTGGTAATGGAGAATAACCGCGAGTGTGACCACTGCAACAGTAACCACCCAGAATTAATGGTGCCGTTATATGACGCTGGGTTTGGTGCTGGTTTGGATGATGTCAATTCTAATGTTTGTGACTCAAATGATGAGTTTGTCCAGCTATACCAGACCAAACGTAAAGAATGGGAGGAACTCAACCTCAAGTATGAGCCAATTGATTTCCCTAATGATTTATGGCTGAGAGTTGCTAGATTACCCTTGGCACATAATGCCGTGTCACACACAACAGACGGTAAATTAGGTTGTCAAAAACTTCTCGCACCTTTCAAAAAACCAGAAACAAGTAGCTTGTCTCTGTGGACCCACCCGAATTCTTGGCATCATTTCATGTGCGATCATATTGTAACTTTCAAGGTGATGCCTTTAGCAAACAATCAAACCTTGGTTAGAACTAAGTGGCTGGTAGATAAAGACGCGGAAGAAGGCAAGGACTATGATTTAAAACACTTGATGAATTGCTGGATTCAGACCAATGACCAAGATAGACGACTTGTTGAACGTAACTATCAAGGAATATGTTCAAATGCTTACAAACCTGGTCCCTATTCTCCAGGTGAAATGTTTGTGGATAATTTTGTGTCTTGGTATGTGCGTCAAATAAAAGACCTCAATACCTAAGAAGTAAGTTAGCAAGGAATCCAAGAAGAAATATAGATACTTCTATGCTTCAATAGTACCTAGTAGAATATTACATAAACATGAAAGATAATCTAACCCCTCCAGTTCTTGCCCCGGCTAATCCTTGGCAAGGAGAAACTGAACTGTTATGCGTTGGGACTCGCATGGAGACAGCAGACGTCTGCTCTTTCTTTTTTAAGTGTGAGAAAGCCGGTTGCTTTGATTATAAGCCAGGTCAATTCATTACATTGGAAGTACCGGTCAAAGATGAAACCATTTTACGCACCTATACAATTTCTGCAACTCCTACAAGACCGCATTTAATTTCTATTACAGTTAAGCGAGTTCCTGATGGAGTGATTTCCAATCATCTACATGATTGGTTAAAACCAGGGATGAGTATTAAAGCAACTCCTCCAGGTGGTATATTTACTTTCATTGATTATGGTTGCCGCAAGAAATTTCTTTTCCTTTCAGGAGGTAGCGGTATCACACCATTGATGTCTATGAGTCGCTATATTTTTGATCTACGCTGGACTTGTGATATTGTTTTCTGTCATAGTGCTCGCACCCCAGACGATGTGATTTTTGCCAAAGAACTGGCGATGATGGAGAACTCCCTGCCCTCTTTTCAGACCAAGTTATATTGCGATAGGGTTACTGCGGGAAGTAATTGGCAGGGAGGAGAAGGATTTCTTACTGCAGATTCTCTGTCTAAGTCAGTCCCTGATTTACTTGAACGCGAAATATTCTGTTGCGGTCCTGCCCCTTATATGGATAATCTATGTAAACTTCTTAAAGAATTGAACTATGACATGGAACATTATCATCAAGAGAGTTTTACTTTTGACACAGTTGCAGAAGAGGCACCAGATCAACTAGATACTACTATAAGCGGAGCGTTGGCAGGGAAAGAGAATAAGGACTCCGCGGATACAGATGCCGAGACGTCGCCAGATAAAGGCACAGGAAATACAGGAAATATAGAAAGCATAGAAGCATCATCAGATTCCTTCAAAGTAACCTTCGGCAAACTTGGTAAAACCATAGAATGCGGGGCGGACAAGACCATCTTAGCTGCTGGCAAGGCGGCAGGATTGATCCTTCCCTTTGGTTGTTCCCAGGGAATATGCGGCACCTGCAAGAGCAAAAAAGT
>JAAOII010000069.1 GCA_015163845.1 Candidatus Portiera sp. | reverse complement strand
CTCTATGAGCTATGAAACGACCTTGACCACTCATATCTGAAAACTGCTCACGCCGAACCAAGTCATTCAAGGGTTGGCTATTCCAGTTGCTAAGTTTGTCTACTAATTCCTCTGCTTGTGCTTGCTTGATGTTGCCATAAATAAATGCCATTATGCGGGTCTCAGCAAAAAACTTATCACGCCATTGATGCATAGTATTAAGAGTTATCTCATCTAAAGCACTCAAGTATTCTTTATTGGAAAAACTATACTTCAGCATGAAGTTACTGAAAATATTGCTGACGATGCTAGTAGGACGGTCTTTATCTCTATTGCGGATACTGCGTTTTAAGTTATCCAATATTCTATCAAAGTCCTCTTGTTCAAATTGCACTTCATTGACTAATTGTAATATCCTATCACTCCACAAAGAGAACTTCTCATTGTAACCACCCATTGAAATAGATATACCATAGTGATTTGTGCTAAGGTCTCCATCATAGCCAGCCAACCCACCTTGATAAGTATCTTGATTAATCTTGTCATTGAGCAGATTTACCATTAAAGAATTATACATTCTTTCTTGGGCGGTCAAAACAACAGCAGTTGACTCAATACTCAGATGCATATTTACTTTAGGTGAATTAAAAGAATCATTGAACTTGTGCCAAGCGTTTACTTTATCATTTGTCAGCCGTTGAGGTAGTTCGTCCTTGCCATTTATGAGGCGAATTTTAGAACTTAAAAATGGATTAGCTGGGGGCAATTCTATTTTTATAGAATCAGATGACGGGACTATTAAGAACTCTTGCAATTCTTGCTGGCTAAGCTTTTTGACAGAATAGTCCACCTTATAATATTCCTCTTGCTCGCCGCTATTCTCTGCTTCTGGTGCCACCCATACTATGAGCATATTGTCGGGATTGAGATCTTGGATTATTTCATCAATCTTATCCTTGTTGTATTCTTCCCATAGTCCATTACTGAGCCATCTCTGTGAAGGCAATAACTGCATAGTGCGGCTTAAGGAACGGACATATCCCAAAGCATCACTCTTTTGTCTGAAGTTGAAACTATTTTGTTTGGCTATGGCTATTTCTTCATAACGCCATTCTTCACCATAATGTTTGCGCATTTGTTCTAATGCTTGGAACATCATTGAGGTGATTTCTTTGATGTGTTTGCTACCAGCTGGGGTGACAGAAAAATGGATGTTGAAAACGGCTCCCTCTGGTAGAGATAGATCTAGCCCACTATGCAAACCATTTATCCAGCCCTTACGTTTAAGAATATCTTCCAGTCCGCCAACATTCTCACTATTGATAAAATATGCTATGAATCTGGCTGGCTTAGATAGATAATTATCTACTTGCGGGGCAATGGGGAAATAATAGTCAAGATACCTAACTTCTTTGACTGGCTGGAATTGTGCCAATCTTGGTAGATCTTGTGAAGAAATTATTGGCTCATCGGTTGATGGAGTCGCTGTGTCAAGTGCTTCCAAGCTAGCAAAATGTTTCGTCACTAGATCTTTGAGAGTGGCAGTGTCCGCATCACCATAGATAGTTAGCTTCATCAACGATGGTCTATAGTAGGTGCTGTAGAACTCTTTCAAGTCACTGATGAGTTCATCAGCATCGCCAGCGAGAGTGTCTTTATTACCAACAGTAAACTTAGACATTGGATGTCGCTGATTTATTAGATCTTGGAATACCGCATAGTATCTACGACCATCATCATTTAGACCTGTGTGGAACTCTGAATCCACAACATTTCTTTCTCTAGCGGCGAACTCTTGCGGGAATACTGGTTCCTTGAAAAAATCAGAAAATCTATCTAATGCCTCATCAAAGTATTCATTCTGCACATCAAAAAAGTAATTGGTATTTTGATAGGCAGTATAGGCATTGTAGCTACCACCATGGGCACCGATAAACTCTTGGAAACCATCTGCTTGGGGATATTTCTTGGTGCCTAAGAACAACATATGTTCTAGGTAATGTGCCATGCCTAATCTATCAAGAGGATTGGCACCACTGCCGATATTGAGGTCTAAACTTGCTGCAACTTTCTTGGTATCTGGGTCAGATATTAGCAAGACCTCCAGCCCATTGGCCATTACATAGGAATAGTGAATTCTTTTTTCATTTGGACTTTTGATGAAGTAGTCATTAGTAAGGCCAGTTATTTGGGCGGCTTGCTGGTTTTCCCCCTGTTGAGTAGTATTTGTCATATAGTAAAAGTATAAAGCAGCCACTCCAATTAGAGCGACCATAAGAATAATTTTTTTGTGCATTTAACTTAATTATAGGACATTGCCAACAATTAGCCAATAGATTTATCACAATAACACCTAATAAGATAGTTTGTTTGCTGCCACCCATCGCAATAGATGGCTTTATTCTATAGTTGGGGTTGGGGAACACCCGCACCTAATCCCCTAATCTATTGGTAGGGAGTTACTTTTTTTGTGATATTTTTTTAGCAGCTCTCCGCTCTCTGCACATTTGCATATATTCCTTGATCCATGGAGGCGTAGGAGGAACAGGACGAAATTTCATACCTTGTGCTTTCATTTTTTCTATTTCCTTATACATATTCTCTCGATACTTTTTAGGATCCTTTATCTCTTCTTCATGTAGCTGTCTACGTATCCGCCGACATTCCTCCAAAATAGATTCTTCTTTATACTCTATAGTTTTCATAGTATCAACATTATAAGATAAATCTTTGGATTTGTCAAAATAATTAGCAGATTCATCTAGAACTTCTCTTGGTTTGTTCATATAGTTTCTAAAAAAGTCATTGGGGGTGCATATTTTAGGGGGATGATATCCATGTTTTTTTGCTATTCGTATCATTTCGTTAAATTTGTTAGCATTAGCCAGGTCTTTCATATTACAGGTTACAAGGTAATCAATCCCATAAAAGCAAGCAGTCGCTAGAATTCTTGCATCATTTTCCGCTTTTTCTCTAAAGACACCTTCTCTCATAAAATCATCTGTAAGTTCATCAATTTCTGGGGTGATGTCCAACACCTCTATGCCACGCACTAGATTCTTGCGGCTTGCAACGCTTGTAGGGTTTCCTAAATAAATTTCCTCACGAACAGTCCATGATATGGACAGGTTGAAACCCTTCAAAGAGCTAAATAATTTGCTGGAGTATTCTTTATATCCTAATATCTTATCGGAGTCCCTGTCAGTGGGAGGTGATACAGCATAGCTAACTACATTGGCATCAGCTAATACGCTTGGTTTATATTTTTTCATGATTTATATACTCTATATATGGGGGAACTTTTCTATATATCAACCCCTAAATGCAAACTTTATTCCTATTAATTAAAAAAGCTGGTGGGAGTGTCCTATAATTAAACTAGGTATTATGACAGAATTGGCGTATATAGCAGGTAAACCCATAGACAAAATCCCCGAGGGCTTATATATCCCACCGCAGTCCCTTAATGTATTTTTGGAGGAGTTTAGCGGACCAATGGATCTATTGCTATATCTAGTTAGACGACATAACATTGACATAGCAACAATCAACATTGCTTTAATAGCTGATCAGTATATCCAATATATCAAGATGATGAAAGAGTTCAAGATGCAACTGGCTGCCGAGTATTTGGTGATGGCGGCAATTTTAGCCGAACTTAAGTCACGCATTCTCATACCTGCAACTGAGGAAGAACAACAAGAGGAAGAGGTTGCTGGAAGTATTCTCATTGCTAAACTCAGAGAATATGAAAAAATTCGCGATAAGGCAGAGCAGTTGGCAGAAAGACCACGCATAGATCGTGATTTCTTTTTACCCTTCATTCGTTGGACTGCTCCAATAGAACAAGCAGATAAGATTTTACCAGACAAGCAACAATTAGCCAAATATTTCTCGGGTTGCTTGTCTAGACAGAAGACCCGTAAGAGTTATGAAATCAAACTAGCGGAGTTATCTACTAGAGAGAGAATGATTAGGATTTTAGATAAGTTGGGTCTGGCTGTAGCTATGGGGACAGCTAATGGTTTTGTTCCATTTGAACACTTGTTC
This sequence comes from Candidatus Portiera sp., assembly GCA_015163845.1. Lineage (GTDB taxonomy): Bacteria > Pseudomonadota > Gammaproteobacteria > CBDBNL01 > JAAOII01 > JAAOII01. Next base: position 1,512 of record JAAOII010000069.1, on the reverse strand, counting down.
ACCAAGAAAGAGGGGCGAGAAGGAGTTGCGGTGTCATTGGTTGCGGTTACTCAATTACTCAAAGAGAAGTTAGTTGAAGTATCTCAATCTGCCGCCTACAGCCGTCTATATGTTTACTCTTCTATTACTGATAGAGAGGATGATGAACTAACTGATAAAAGTCCTGACAAATAAAAGAGATAGAAATGAAAAAAAATAAGAAAACCACTGCAAAGAAAGCCGCATCTAATAAAGTCATGCCTAATAAAGTCAAGACGTCTGTCAGTGCTTCTGCCAAGATAAAAAAATCTAATACAAAAGTATCCAAAGTGCAAGTACCCAAGGTAAAAGTATCCAAGCTAGTTAAAGACATAGAAGCGGTCTTGCTTACAAGTGGCGAGCCGATTACTTTAGCAAGGTTCAATCAAGTTTTTGAACCCTTAGGAATAACCAATGGACAAATCAAGGAGGCCTTGACAAGTTTAGAGGGAAAATACAAAGGTATGGTCATGGAACTAGTTAAGGGAGCTGGCGGTTATATGTTTAATGTTCAGCAGAGTTGTGCAGAAGCAGTTAATCTATTTAAGCGTGATAAGCCGACTCGCTATAGCCGTGCCTTAATGGAGACCTTGGCTATCATTGCTTATAAGCAGCCAATAACCAAGGCAGAGATAGAGGAATTGCGCGGGGTTACTTTGAGCACTGGGATAATGCGTTCTTTGCAAGAGCATGAGTGGATTAAGATAGTTGGCTATAATGATGTTCCGGGGAAACCAGCTATATGGGGGACAACCAAAACATTTTTAGACAGCTTCAAATTGAATTCCTTGAGTGAGCTACCGCCCATAGCCAAAGAAGAATATGGCGGCAAGGACGATGATAAAGACGAAAATAAAGACGAGAATAAAGACGAGAGTGGCGAAACAGCACTAAATGAAGTTGAAATTGCGACTAATGAATCTAATGATGAACCGAACCAGAACTTAAACAAACAACTATGACAGAAATTGCTTTAGCAAGAATAGTGGCGCAGAGAGCGTCCATATCAAGACGACTTGCCGCCAAGTACATAAGTAATAATCAAGTAGAGGTTAATGGAGAAATATGCTCAAGCATTGCTGGAAAGGTTTCCGAGGATGTTACCATAAAACTGAACGGGCGGTTTCTTACTGGTGAGAGTGTTAAGCGGCAAGTGTTGCTTTATAACAAACCAGTTGGCGAAGTGTGTTCAGAAGTTGCAGATGGTAGAGCGAGTGTCTTTGAATCTTTGCCTTCTCTAGACAATGGTAAATGGATTATGGTTGGACGCTTAGATATTAATACTTCAGGACTTCTTCTTTTTACTACAGATGGTGAACTTGCCCATAGGTTAATGCACCCCAAATACAAACTAGACCGCGAATATATTGCCAGAGTTAAATGCCGACCTTGGCAAACATTTGACAATTCAACCCTTGCCATGATTAAAAAGGGAGCAATTTTAGATGGAGAACATGCCTTCTTTATTGATTTGGTTCCCATGCATCGCAATAG
>JAAOII010000068.1 GCA_015163845.1 Candidatus Portiera sp. | reverse complement strand
TTGTTTTTATTATTGACTATTGGGTTCTTAATATATTAAAATACAAGTAATGCATCGCTCCTGCACCATAAAACTATATCCAAACGATGAGCAGTTTACTGCTCTCACTAATCAGCTCGGCATAGCTCGCTGGGTCTATAATCACTTCCTTGCCCTAGGCCTTAGACATTACAGATTATATGGCAAGCAAGAAGTTTCCAATAATTGAATTATTGGGAGTGTCCTATAGAACATTTCAACGTGCTTAAGCTTACCCGCAACTTGTTATCACTAATGCTTCTAACAGCTTTGGGAATTTTCGCAGTTAATTCGCTGGTCAGCGCAATGGAATTATTCGGAGGAACCTCCCAAGGAGAAGTAAAACTATACAATAACTTCACCATAGGCAATCAAGTTGCTGGCGATTCACAAGGCGGCATAAATATCAGCAGGATCAAGCAAGACGGGGCTGTTTTCACCTTTGATAAGTCCCCACCAGTCAGGGTGAGGCCCGATTTATCTGCTGAGGCCTATATGATTATTGATCCCCACACAGGAACAGATATTATTTCTAAGAATGCAAATAAGCCCTTACCTCCAGCAAGTTTAACTAAAATAATGACTGCTTATGTTGTAGCCACCTACATTTCCAAAGGTAAGTTGGGTATCCAAGATGAAGTTAAAGTATCACCCAATGCATTGAAGACCGGCAAGGGTGGTTCACGAATGTTCATTGAGCCAGGCCGTTTGGTAACCGTAGATCAATTATTATTAGGATTATTGGCAATATCTGGCAATGATGCTGCAGTTGCACTAGCCGAACATGTTGCTGGCACCGAAACAGAGTTTGTCAAGTTAATGAATGACTATGCACAGGATTTAGGCATGGTTAACTGCTATTTTACTAATAGCCATGGCCTGCATGATGACAAAATGCTGTGCAGTTTAAATGATCTGATGCTTCTATGCCAATCCATAATCACGATTTATCCAGCGTTTTACAAAAGATATTTCGGCGTAAAAAGATATTCCTATGCTGGTATCAACCAATCCAATCGTAACCGACTTCTTTTTTATGCCCGAAAAGAGATTGATGGTATAAAAACAGGCCACACCAACGAGGCCGGCTACAATTTAATTGTATCTGGCGTTCGTAATGGTTATCGCACCATAGCTGGAGTAATGGGGACTAAAAACCAGAATCATCGCGACACAGAAGTTAGAAAGATGATGGATCATGCTTACATTTTCTACAGAAGATATTTACATTATAGACAAGGAGAAAAAATTGCAGATATAAGAGTGCGACGTGGTAAACAGAATGCCCTAACGGTAGGTTTATCAGAAAATCTCTACTCCACTCTACCTTATACAGAAGATGATAGATTTAAGGTATTCATTGATATTTTTGGCGGAACTATCCGTGCTCCAATTGCCAAGGGACAAGAGGTTGCAGAACTTAAGATACTCTTCGATAATAGTGATGTGGTTATTACACGTCCCCTAGTTGCCTTAGAAGCCGTAGAAGAATCCAGCCCTGTTTTATCGATATTGGATGAAATATTACTATGGCTGGGTTTTTAGCTAGCTAATATAGGACATTCCCAAGAATGCATAAAGACCAATCTCTAGGCCGCCAAGATTTACTAATCAAGCACCTAGGACAAACCGACTATGCAGAGACCTTAGAATTGATGCAAAGTTGGACAAACAAGAGAACACCAACCACCCCAGATGAGTGTTGGATAACCGAGCATCCACCAGTATTTACCCTTGGCCAATCAGCCGCCAAGTTACACTCCACTGATAAGTTGCATGGAATACCTTTGGTTAAAAGCGATCGTGGCGGACAGATTACCTATCATGGGCCTGGACAAATAATCCTCTATTTGCTGATAGATCTACACCGCTCCTCTATCAAGATAAAAGAATTAGTAAATAAGAGCGAAGACCTAGTAATAAAGTTTCTCCGCCCGCACAGCATTAATGCCCATCGCCGTCCGGCAATGCCTGGCGTTTATGTAGATGATATAAAAGTATCTTCCATTGGTTATAAGATCCGCCATGGCAGAAGTTATCATGGCATAAGTATTAACTATTCTATGGATATGCGCCCATTTTCATTGATTGACGTTTGTGGTTATGCAGATCTCCAAGCAACTGACCTGCGTTCTTTGGGCTTAGCTATCTCATATGAACAAGCAGTTGCAGAGTTAGAGCAACTACTAACACAGCTATTCATTGAGTCCTAAACTTATACACTTACATACTCTATACTCATCTGGCTTTCAGATAATGGCAATTATTAAAATAAAAGAAATTGTCTAATTGCAAGGAATGTTGTATAATGATATTGATAAATGCTAGATTTAGCTAAAAGAAGCAAAAAACTATGCAAATTTAAGTCCCGAATAACTATTATTTAACTTATGGCAGTTCAGAAAAGTAAAAAATCACGCTCACGCCGCGATATGAGACGCTCACATGATGGAGCAAAGGCACCAACCTATTCAATAGATGGTTCCACTGGAGAATTACATCGCCGACATCATATAACCGCTGGTGGATTTTATCGTGGTAAGCAAGTGCTAACCATTAAAGCCAAAGAGCGGCAAGAAGATCAGGAGCAAGAAGAATAAGACAAGTTAACCTATCTACTTGGCAGTATTTAGTATGACTTATCAATATTTTTGCGTCAGTAAATAACTTCTATTATGAGTGTAGCTTTTGTTTTCCCCGGACAAGGTTCTCAACATATTGGTATGTTGTCACCTTTCTTTGACGAGAAACCAGTAAAAGAGTGTTTTGCCGAGGCGAGCGAATTACTCAACATGGATTTACAAGAACTTTGTCAACAAGGTCCAGAAGATACCATGAATGCCACAATCAACACTCAACCTCTTCTACTCACAGCTGGCGTTGCCTTATGGCGGCTTTGGCAGTCACGAGGCGGAGCTATCCCGGCATTAATGGCCGGTCACAGCTTAGGAGAATACACTGCTCTGGTATGTGGAGGATATTTAGATTTTGCCACCACCTTGGACCTAGTACGTAATCGTGGTAGATATATGCAGTTGGCAATGGGGAACGAGAAGGGGAGCATGGCGGCAATTTTGGGCTTGGGCTTGGAAGAAGTAAATAAAATTTGTGAAGATGCCTCCACCACCTCCTATGTCTATCCAGCCAATATTAATTCCCCCAAACAAATAGTCATATCTGGCTATTACAAAGGGGTTGAGCAGGCCGCCGAATTAGCCAAAGCCGCCGGGGCAAAACGCACAATTCTTTTACCTGTGAGCATTCCTTCTCATTGTGCTTTAATGCAACCAGCTGCGGCACAACTTGCAGATAACCTCCAAGCTATAACATTCAATAAACCCGAAGTGCAGGTTGTCCACAATCTAGATGCCCAGTTGGCAACAACGAGTGATGAGATTAAGGAAAAACTCCTGCTCCAACTGACGAAGTCAGTGCAATGGGTAAGCAGCATTGAGTTTATGGTATCTAAAGGCATAACCACAATTGTTGAATGTGGTCCCAAGAAGGTCTTGAGTTCACTTAACCGATCCATAGCTAGTAATTTACAATTATTTCCGCTGGGGGAAGATCCAGAAAAATTTAAAGAATGTTTAGAAGCTTTAAGCTAAATCACACTAATGCACACTAATGCACACTAATGACAGATAGTAATCCAACCACCCAATTACCCAATGTATTGGTGACTGGAGCTAGTCGCGGTCTAGGTCAAGCCATAGCTCTGGCAATGGCGACTAAAGGACACAAAGTAGTCGGCACAGCAACTAGTGCAGAAGGTGCCGCCAAGATAACTACAGAACTTGCAGCAATCTCCCCCTCGTCTTGCGGCAAGGTTTTACGCCAAAATGAGAAAGAGTCCGTTGATCAATTATTTACCGAGTTGAAAGAAGAAGAAGCCACCCCCTTGATATTGATTGCCAATGCGGGTATAACTTCAGACAACTTGGTTTTACGCATGAAAGAAGAAGAATGGCGTCAAGTGTTAGATGTTAATTTAACTGGGAACTTCAATCTTACTTCGGTCGCAATTAAACCAATGGTCAAAGCCAGATGGGGACGCATCATATTTATTGGTTCAGTAGTTGGTAGTATAGGTAACTTGGGGCAAGCCAATTATGCAGCATCCAAGGCCGGCTTAATCGGCTTTAGTAAGTCTCTGGCGCGTGAGTTTGCCTCACGCAACATTACCAGCAATCTGATAGCCCCTGGCTTCATAGACACTGATATGACAGCTAAGTTAGATGATGCAATAAAAGAAGAAATGCTACGTAACATTCCCTTACGCAGATACGGCAAGCCCACAGAAGTTGCAGCCCTAGCCAGTTTTTTATCCTCAGAAGATTCGTCTTATATAACAGGTCAAACCCTGCATATAAATGGCGGAATGTTTATGGATTAAGGTTTAATAATACTTTATAATATAATATATGCGAACCTATAGAATATCAACCACTTATGGTTGTGCCTATGGCAACGCTTGGGTATTGTTAAAGATATCATTATTAAGTGGCTTTAGGTTAGCCACTTGTGAAGAGAGTAATTAGTGAGGTGTAGCTTTAGTTATGCTTAACTATCTCGTTGAAGCAAGAAGTTCTCTATTAACGAGGACAACCTATAAATTATTATCTAAAAAGGAGAAAATATATTATGGACTCTCAAGAAATTGAAAAATCTGTAAAAGACATAGTCGCTGAACATCTTAATATGAAGGTAGACGAAATCAAAAATGAAAACTCATTTGTTCAAGACCTCGGTGCCGATTCTTTGGATACTGTTGAACTCGTAATGGCTTTGGAAGATCATTTTGAAACAGAAATCCCTGATGAGGAAGCTGAAAACATAAAAACAATCCAGAATGCGATTGATTATATTGTCAAGGTATCTAAATAACGAAATCTAAAACAATGTGTTTCAAGATTGAAACACAAATAATAACTGCTGTAACTTAACTCATAATTTGTCTAGGTCTAAGTCACGTCGCGTGGTAGTTACCGGTATGGGAATGGTGTCGCCTATGGGCAATGACACCAAATCCAACTGGGCAGGTATTGTTGCTGGTGCTAGTGGTATATCAACTGTAGATACTTTTGATACCACTGACTATGCCACCAAGTTTGGTGGACAACTTAAGGATTTTTCTTATGATGGCATTGTAGATCCAAAAGATGCTAGGAAAGTAGATCCTTTTATTATCTATGCCCTCGTTGCTGCTGATGAAGCGGTCAAAGATGCTGGCATAGCTACTCAAGTCCCAAATCCTAATAGAGT
>JAAOII010000067.1 GCA_015163845.1 Candidatus Portiera sp. | reverse complement strand
TATAAATATAAACTCCAGCAAGAAAGTTGCTGCAGAAGTTATTAGAAAACTGAAAGCAGAACTGGAGAATACTCCTAAACTTAAGCGGTCATGACTTCCCCAGCAGGTAAAACCATCTATGTGGAAGAGGCAGTGCGGGAGCATCCACGAGTTGCGGCAATCATCAAACATTTTAGCTCGCCTGCTACCAAGCCCTGCGTCATCTTCTGTGATAGTTATCAGGAGATATTTAATCCAAAACGCAATAACTTTGCCTTGCAAAAAGAGCATCCCGCCTTGATCATCGCCCGCAAGCATAGTGGACATGTCCAACCCAGCCCCTATGGGTTGGGTGGTAAACATAACTTTTATTTCTCTCACATGCTGAATTGTATCTATGATTGTTCTTATTGTTTTTTGCAAGGACTTTATTCTTCGGCACACCATGTTCTTTTCATTAATTATGAGGACTTCTTTGCCGCCATTGCCAAACAAATTGAACAACTCAATAATGAGGAGTGTTATTTCTTCTCTGGTTATGATTGTGATTCTTTGGCTTATGAGCCAGTGAGCAATTTCACCGAGAATGCCCTGCCCTTTTTTAGTCAGCATCCAAATGCCTATCTAGAATTACGCACTAAAAGCTTGCAGATCAAACCACTACTCAAGAGCAAAGTCGTCAACAACTGCATAGTTGCGTTTAGTTTATCCCCAGCAGGAATTGCCGAGGAGTATGAGAGTGGTGTGCCATCGCCGACCAAAAGAATTGCTGCTATGCAACAGCTGGCAGAACAGGGCTGGATGATCGGTGCCAGATTAGACCCACTAATGTGGCATGATAAATGGCAAGATAGTTATAGTCAATTAATAGATGCTATTGCTAAGGCGGTTCCGCCTCAACAAATGCATTCAATAACTTTGGGAACTTTGAGATTTCCTCGCTCCATGGTTAATGCGGTGAAAGAACGTCACCCTACGGCAAAGTTTTTAGTGGAAGGTATGATAGCCAGCGATAAAGCATTAAGTGCCCAACCACAAATACATAAAGAACTTATGGGCTTCTGCCAAGATAAATTAGAAAGGCATTATCCTTCTCACAAGATAATCCCTAATGAAGTTGGGAGTGTTCTATAATAGATAAATATGGCAACTAAGTCAACCCGCAAACCCGCAAGAAAGAAAGCTAGTAATAGATCTCCCTTTGCTTCCATTATTTTCACTTTGGCGGCTTTGGTTTTCATAGTTGGTAGTCTAGTTAACCTGAGGTATATTCTTACTGGAGATGAAAATATATTCGTCTTATTTGATATCAAGAAGGAAAATGAAAGGATAAAAATATCCAATGAACGTTTAACCAAAGAAAACAAGGCAGTGCGTGAGTTTGTTAACAACCTGCGCAATGACTCAGATGTCATAGAGGAAGAGATTCGTCGTAAACTAAACTATGTCAAGAAGGGAGAAGTGTTCTATATTGAAGATCAAGATACTGAATATGAAGCGGACAAATAACTAGATAGCTATCTAGTTATTGACTTGTTATTTTAGTAGTTAACTTGAATAGGGGATGATGGGAGATTGCAGTTTAACTGCTATTCTTCTACTATTGTTT
>JAAOII010000066.1 GCA_015163845.1 Candidatus Portiera sp. | reverse complement strand
TCCAGTTGGATAAGGATTATTGCGTGCTGGATGATTGGTTGGGGCATGGGGATTAATGTTGGATTTGGAGGAGACGTCACCTAAAGAGTTCAGGTCTTCATGATCAAACTGTAATGCATCGTCCACTACTCCTATTTGGATGCCTTCTCCGCCATCACTTCCAGCATCATTATTTAGACCCCAAGCACCAGTCACATTGGCAAATTCCTGTTTAAGATACCACTGATAGTCCTCTAGAGGATCAGGAGCACCATGAATATCAGCAACCGATGCCGGTGTTAGCTGGCAAGGATTAAATACAAACTCATTGATAGTTCTTTCCTGTCCAACAAACTCGCCACAGGCAGTTAATCCTGCTGACGCAATTATCGCAATTAGTATATATAGTTTATTCAAAGATAGCAATCAAGGTCAATATTATTAATGTTAGACGTTATAGTAAATATTAGCACTACATAGGTATTATACATCAAGTGCTAGGATATTACGCGCCAAGTCCGTAGCTACTCTGCCTCTTTGAGTGCGTTTTATTAGCCCCAGTCGGATTAAGTAGGGCTCTATGACATCCTCTAAGGTTTCTTTCGACTCATCTAAAGCAGTAGCCAAATTGCCTAAACCGACAGGACCGCCATCAAACTTACTAATCAAGACATCTAATAGTTTGCGATCCATTAGATCCAAACCATTGACATCTATGCCGAGTAAATCTAATGCACTGGCAGCATTCTCTAAATTAATAGAGGCATTACCTTGCCCATGCCCATGCCCATTTTCATGCCCATGTACCTGGGCATAATCACGCACACGTCTTAATATGCGATTAGCTATGCGTGGCGTCCCGCGGGCTCGTTTAGCAATTTCTCTAGCTCCCTGTTCATCTATGTCTATCTTCAATAAAGATGCCGACCTGGATACAATTTTTATTAGATCTTCAACCTCATAGAAGTCCAAACGCAAAGTTATGCCAAATCTATCATGCAAAGGAGAAGTAAGCAAACCGCTTCTAGTGGTCGCACCAATTAACGAGAAAGGCGAAACATCCAAACGCAAAGGACGGGCGGCAACCCCTTCACCCAAGAGTATGTCAATCTTGTATTCTTCCATGGCCGGATAGAGTATTTCTTCAGTGGATGCACTGATACGATGTATTTCATCAATGAACAAAACATCGTTGTTTTCTAAGTTGGAGAGAAGTACTGCTATGTCTCGCCCCTTGTCAAGAATTGGTCCTGAACTTATGGTAATGTTAGCATTCATTTCTGTGGCTACTATGCGTGCCAAGGTTGTTTTGCCCAAACCAGGAGGCCCCAATAATAATAAATGATCAATGGGTTCTCTACGTTGAACTGCTGCCTTAATTGAGATATCTAATTGTTTAAGAGCTGCTTTTTGACCTATGTATTCTTCAAGGCGACGTGGTCTGAGTGCATTATCAACCACCGTGTCTTCTTCTATGGACACTGGGTTGATTAACTTGTCCTCCTTAATCGGCATTAGGAGTTTAGTATTTCACAACCACGATAGTTAACTAGTGGTTGGATAATATGTATCAATATTGACTATTATTTGAGTAATGATACAGCTGCTTCACCTATGTCAGCTGCACTAGATACTGTTTTAACTCCCGCATCTTGCAAGGCAGCAAACTTGGCTTCTGCCGTTCCTTTGCTACCAGCAATAATTGCCCCAGC
>JAAOII010000065.1 GCA_015163845.1 Candidatus Portiera sp. | reverse complement strand
TCTTCCCCCACTTTTCCATCACCACGAGTGACTGCATAGAGCAATTTACCCTTTTGGTAGGTAAGATTAAGTGCTACTCCATCTATTTTAGGTTCGCATACATAGGTTATGTTTAATTTATTTTGCTTCTCTTCATCACCACCATCATCTTGCTTTTTCAGCATTTTTAATAACCTTTCATTAAACTTAATCAACTCTTCGCGAGAAAAACAATTAGCTAAAGAGAGCATGGGCTGAAGGTGCGCTATCTGTTTGAAGCCAGATGCTGGTTTGGCACCAACTTGTTGAGTGGGTGAGTCAGGAGTAACTAAATCTGGATGCTGTTCCTCAAGTTTATTAAGTTGTCTAAATAGCGAATCATATTCAACATCAGGTATGATTGGGTCCTGTAGAGTATAGTATGCGTGGTTATGCTTACTAATTTCTTCCCTCAGATGCGCAATTTCTTGTTGAGGTGAGGTGACGGGCTGCTTAGTAGCAGATTTTGGTTTAGTTGTATGGGTTGCCTGTTTGGACACTTAAGTTATTCATTAATCGCCGACTTTAGGCGATGACGAATTACAAACTCCCTAACTGAATTTCTTTGATACTCTATGTTTTGCTCGGATAGATCACATCCTTGATCATCGCAGAGTCCCCCATCCAATGCTACAGCAAATTTATGTGCCATATCCAACATCTCTTCAAATGACTTCATCGGATTGTAGCACTCATGCAGCGAAATATAGAACATAACCCTCTGAGTGCTTTTATCTTTAATCTCTTCAGGTATCAAGGTCCCTGGTGCTTCACCATTAATCACACTAAATGCATGTTTTTCTTGCCCAGCTACATTTACTTGACGATGGAAGACATCCATATGACCAAATACCAGATTGTATTTGTCAAACATTGCAAGTAGTGAATGTCCATTAAACCCTTCGCGCTTACGCGAGTTTAGTTGGAGACAAATAATCTGTGCATCATCAGATTTCTTCTTTTGAGATTTTTGTGCTGTGGATTCACCTTTCGCTTGGGACTTGGTTTTTTTAGTAAAACCACTCAGAAGAGCTAGACCTCCAGATTTTTTGGCCGGCACCTCTTCTTGAACTGGTTCTTTCGCATCAAATGATTGCTCCTCTACTGCTGCATCGCCATCCTGATTTTCATCGCCAAGAAATAGAGGCCCCATGCTATGATGATCCATTCCTCTTTTGCGCGCATTGTCTTTCTCACCTTTCTCACCTCTTTTCTTTAAGTGCATGAACAACCAAATGGTTGACAAAATCAATATAAGTGATATTGAAATTAAACGTAAAGTGTATATATCCATAGTAATATTTTACTAAAAATAAGCAGTTATTTGGTTAATCTTGCCTCAATCATTCATCTATCCTATTATCCTATTATCCCAACTCTGTGTGCAAAGATTTGACTGCTAAACTCTTATCTTCCCAAATAAAATTAGTAATGGCTCGTAAGATTACTGGGATAAGTTCTTGATATTGTTTGCGTTGGGCTGGATTTGGTGATTTCAACACATAGTTGACTGTATCTTCGCGACTGGGTGGGCGACCTATGCCTATTCTAAGACGCCAATAATCACGACTGCCAAAATGAGAACTGATGCTTTTAAGACCATTGTTACCTCCTTCGCTACCAGAGAACTTAAATTTAGCTCTACCACAGTCAAAGTCCAACTCATCATGGACTACTAAGGTCTCATTGGGAGATATGTTATGGTATTTAGCATAGGCGGCGACTACACTCCCGCTATTGTTCATAAAAGTTAGTGGCTTCATTATAGAGACCTTGTCTCGCCACACTCCTAACTCCATTCCCTCTTTTACATTTTTGGTAGTTTTATTGGTAAGAACTATGCCGTCTTGTTCACATAAATTATCTAAAAAAAAAACCCAGATTATGCCGGTGATCAGCATATTCATTACCTGGATTACCTAACCCAACTATTAATTTAATTGGATAATCAGCAGCGGCAAGAGTGGGGCTATTCATTTATCCCCTCACTTATCCTTCTCTTCCTCAGAGGACTCAGCTGCTTCTTCACCCTCTACTCCTTCTTCGCCTTCGCCTTCACCTTCTACGGCTTCTTCTATCTCGTCCTCTTCTTCTTCAGCTATACGTGGAGTCATAACCCTAACAACTGGTAAATCATGGTCACCATCTTTATCCTGGGCTAGAGCAACTGCTTCCACACCTTCAGGTAAGGTTAAATCGCTCATGTGAAGAATTTGGTTCAGTTCTAAATCTATAAGGTCCAGCTCAATGAAAGCAGGCAAATCTTTAGGTAAACAGGATATCTCAATCTCGGTTAGATCATAAGATACCACCCCGCCTTGTTGCTTAACACCTTTACAGGTATCAGCATTAAGAAAATGCACTGGTATACTTATTGTCAACTTGACGTCTTCTCTAATTCTTTGAAAATCGGCGTGAATAAAAAACGGCCGATATGGATGACGTTGTAGTTCTTTTAGAACCACCCTTTCGCTGCCACCATCCACTTTTAGATTAATAATCTGTGAGAAAAAACTCTCATTCTCACTTACCTTTCTTAAGGCCTTATCAGTTATGCTAATGGACTTCGGTTCCCCTTTCCCGCCATATACCACTCCTGGTATCAAACTATCTATTCGACGTAATCTTTTGCTATCGCTAGTTCCCTGCGATTTACGCTCCTGCGCTTCTAAACTTATATCCATTTTCAGGTCTTAATGTTTTTTCAGTTAATGTTTATTTATATCCCGCTTGGGTTAATTATACTACATTCCCAACAATTAGTGAATAGATTACATTGATTAATTTTATCTAATATAGTTGTTTTGTTATTGATTATTGGGTTTCTAATATATTAAAATATAAGTAATGCATCGTTCTTGCACCATAAAACTATACCCAAATGATGAGCAGTTTATTGCCCTCGCATCATCCAAGCTCCCCCCATATATTTATGGTGGGACTCCTTATTGGTGCGAGGCAACCCCGTTGAAGCAAGAAGTTTCCAATAATTGAATTATTGGGAGTGTCCTATACTACAATTTAGAAGATTTCTGTAACAGATTCTTCAGTGTTTACTCCTTTAACTGCCTCTGCTAAAAGAGGTGCCAGAGATAGTTGATGAATTTTATTGCAGCCCTTACCGGACTCGCTCAATGGAATGGTATCAGTGACTACCAAAGAGTCCAACCCAGAATTATTGATCTTTTCTATGGCATTGCCCGAAAGAACTGGGTGGACAATATAAGCAAGAACCTTGTTTGCCCCCTTTTCCTTAAGTGCTTCCGCCGCATTACATAGAGTGCCAGCTGTATCCACCATATCATCAACGATTATGCAAGTTCTACCTTTAATATCACCAATTATATTGATCACTTCTGACTTGTTAGGTTCGGGACGTCTCTTATCAATGATAGCCAAATCAGTATCGTCCAATGATTTAGCAAAGGCGCGTGCTCTTAAAACACCGCCAATATCAGGAGATACTACTGTCAGCGACCTCTCTTTTGACTGCTTTCGCAAGTTATCCACCAATACCCCTGTGCTATAAACATTATCCACTGCTATATCAAAAAAACCTTGAATTTGGTCTGCATGCAAGTCAACAGTCAGCAAACGGTTGACCCCCGCATTACTGATAGCGTCGGCTACCACTCTAGCACTAATTGGGACTCTCTCGGAGCGAGGTCGCCGGTCTTGCCTGGCATAGCCATAATAAGGTATTACGGCGGTGATTCGCCCCGCTGAAGCCCTTCTTGCCGCATCGGCTATTAGCAATAGCTCCATAAAATATTCGTTGGGATTAACGCATATTGATTGCAAAATGAATACATCTCTGCCGCGAATATTCTCCTCAATACGCACAGATACCTCACCATCGCTAAATCTGCCAAGTTTCATACTACAGATATGAATACCTAAATTATTAGCAATAGCATTATGAAGTTCTGGATTGGAACCTCCAGAAAGTAAACAAATTTTATTCATCCTACCTAAATTATAAACGATTTAATAGGGGTTTAATCAAGAGGAGAGCTTATATGTGTTCTTGATCCAGTACTTGATGATAACTTAGTTCATAGATCTAACATACTAATATCCGCCCGAGACATCTATAATATATAAGTGCCAATAACAAGTGGACACAGGACAATACTCCATAGCTGATAAGTCATGGATTATAGAGGATTGTTTTTTACTTTAAGCTGGTTGCTAAAAGATTAATCTAAGAATATATCCGCCGCTTTGGCTCTTTGCTCTGCCAAGGTAAAAGGCGAACAATTCAATGCTGGATATTCATCACTCTCGCCCAGATCCCAACCCGCAATGCTGTCGGGTAAATCTACTAAGCTGTATTGAGCTTTCTTAGTTATTGGATCACAACGAAAATCGTTCCACCTAGCAGTATACAATGAATTAGAGAAACTTG
>JAAOII010000064.1 GCA_015163845.1 Candidatus Portiera sp. | reverse complement strand
TCTTAACCGGATAGAATCCAAGCAAAAATTATAGACCAACAAGACCAACCATCTTCAAAGCCAGTTATACTTGCCAAACTCGGTAAGAGTTATGGCTTAAAGGGTTGGCAGCATTTGCAATCTTATTGCGAGAATGCTGAAGATATTGCGAGCTATGGAGAATTGTCGCTATTTGCTTCTCCAATAGACCAGCACAATAAAAACTTTAATCAAACCACGATTACCGATAAACTATCTTTGATAAAAGAATCTATCAAAGTAGAAAATATTAAACAACTCAGCAAGAAATTTATTGCAAAACTTGAAGGCATAGATACACCAGAACAAGCAGCTGGTTGGTGCAACTTTTTTGTTGGCTTATCTAGGGAAAAATTGCCAACACCTGATCAAGGTAACTATTATTGGCATGATCTAATAGGTGCAAGAGTAATCAGTTTATATATGGGGCGAGAGATAATGCTTGGAACCATAACTAGTATGCAGAGATGTTCAGCTAATGACAATATGGTAGTTCTTGGTGAAACAGGTAAATATCGTTATATTCCATTTATTTGTCCTACTTATGTGACAGAAGTGCAGCTTGAGTCACAAAATATAGGGCTTGACTCCACTGTCAAGGTTAATTGGGATCCCGACTTCTAAATAGCTCTAAAGAATTTTTAAATACTTAATTCAGAAAGTCAGTGAGTGATAAAAATCCAACTAAAAGATTTATTGGAATCGTCAGTTTGTTCCCCGAGGCCTTTACTGCACTTACTTCCTATGGAGTAGTTGGACGTGCTTTGCGTGAAGAGGCAGTACAACTTGAGTTTTTCAATCCACGAGATTATACTACTGACAAGCATCGCACTGTTGATGAACAACCCTATGGCGGGGGGCAAGGCATGCTACTTAAATATGCTCCGTTGGCTGCGGCACTTGATCATGCCAAGGCAAGTGCTAGTAAAGGTGATTTTGCTAGTCCCCGTGTGGTTTATCTTTCACCTCAGGGGCGTCAATTAAACCAGTCCATAGGAGCAAGCTATTCTAAAGAAACCTCTCTAATTCTACTGGCAGGATGTTATGAAGGTATAGATGAAAGGATTGTGTCTGCCTATGTTGATGAGGAGTTGTCTATAGGGGATTATATTTTGAGTGGTGGGGAATTGGCGGCAATGGTATTTATGAATAGCGTGGCACGTTTATGGGAGGATTGCTTGGGTAATCCTCAGAGTGCCAAGTTTGAGTCCTTTCAAGATGGATTATTAGAAGAACCGCAATATACTCGTCCATCCGAGATAATGGCAGATGCTAGAGGTAAATTCGCCCGTGATGAAGTTAACTTAAAGGTGCCACCAGTGTTATGCAAAGGTAATCACAAGGACATAAAAGAATGGAAAAAAGGACAATCTTTGGTTAGAACTTGGCAAAAACGTCCTGATTTATTGTCAAAGACAAAATTATCGCCAAACGAGCAAAAACTATTACTTCTATCAAATTAATTTGTGGTAAAATAAACACTATGCAGAATATTCCTTTAATTCAAAAATTTGAAGATTCCCAACTTAGTGAGAATCTACCAGAGTTTCGTGTCGGCGACACAGTTTCTATCCAAGTGCGAGTGCGTGAGGGTGAGCGTGAGCGGTTACAAACATTTGAGGGCTTGGTTATAGCAAAACGCAACCGAGGGCTCAACTCATCATTTACAGTACGCAAGATTTCTCATGGAGTCGGCGTAGAAAGATCTTTCCAGTTACACAGTAAATTAATCAGTTCTATTAATGTTGTTAGATTGGGAAAAGTCCGCCGTAGTAAACTTTACTATATGCGTGAACTTAGCGGTAAGGCATCGCGGATTGTAGAGAGGTTTGAAAAGTCAAAAGCCACCAGTTAATTTGTCTAAACTTGTTTATATAAGTTGCCCTGTATAGGAATGATAACTAAACCAATGTCATATTTGTCATATCGTTTGGCAATGGTATCATTGTTGGCGATCTTTTCAGTGCTTTCAGTGTCTCTACCAACTATAGCCCTAGGTGAGAGCAAATTACCGCTTAAACAACTAGCAGAGGTCACAACAACCAAGCAGACAGGCAAGGTATATACGAAGGCGGGCAAGATAGAAAGGCATTTATCCGCAGCTGAAATAAAAGCCCTATTACTTAAGAGCATCCCCAATGTCAAGATAAAGGAAATAGTTCAAATGCCTCAATTTGGAGGTTTATATTGGGTGACTTTAGACGATTTTAGCAATCTTTTTGTAAGCCCTGATGGCAAAGAATTCATATTAGGGCAACATTTCGGCATTGACTCTAATGGCAAATTAAGCAATCTCAGCGAATCCAAGCAGAGGATTCAGCAATTTCAATTGGTTTCAGCAATTCCCCAAAATGAGATGATTATTTTCCCAGCTACTGACAAGAAAGGCAAGAACATAAAGAGCGATAAATGGATCATAGTATTTACCGACATTGATTGTGGTTATTGTCGTAAACTTCATAATGAGATTGACGACTTTACTAGTGCAGGCATAGAAGTGCGTTATATTTTCTTCCCACGTACTGGCTTGAATACAGAATCCTATAATAAAGCAGTTAATGTTTGGTGTGCAGAGGATCAACAGGCAGCCATGACAACAGCTAAGGCAGGTCTACCAGTTGCAGTTAAGAAGTGTAAAAACCCAGTGAAGTCACAATTTGAAGTAGGAGTTAAATCTGGTGTAACCGGCACCCCAACTATATGGACTTACAATGGTAAACGTATTGGTGGTTATGTGCCTTTAGCGAAAATGCTGAATATCATGCAAAGCTAATTTCGCCTAGCTAAATTAAAAAATAATAAAATGCATAATATCCCCATAGCTATATGTGGAGTTGGAACAGTTGGTAGTGCAGTTATTAATCTACTCAATGAACTGGCACCAACTTTAGCGTCTAAATATAATCTTTCACTGCCTATAGTCCAAATCGGTGCAAGGAGGGCGAGAGATAATTGGCCTTTTGATCTGGGTCAAGCAACAATAGAACAGGATATATTTAAGCTTGCCGAGGATCCAAGCAATCAGATAGTGATTGAGTTAATTGGTGGAGTTGATGATGCTTATGAATTAACCATGCGTGCTTTCCGTGCTAATAAGACAGTAATTACTGCTAATAAGGCATTGATAGCTGAGAGAGGCAATGAACTATTTAATGAAGCCAAATCGCGCAACTTAAGTTATTTATATGAAGCATCTGTGGCTGGCGGCATACCTATTGTTAAAGTCATTCAGCAGGGCTTAGCTGCAAATAAAATTACACGCATTGCTGGTATTATCAATGGCACTTGTAATTATGTCTTGACAGAAATGGCAGAAAAGGGGAATAGTTATTCAGATGCCCTTAAGCAAGCACAGAAGTTAGGTTATGCTGAAGCTGATCCAACTTTTGATGTGGGGGGTATTGATGCCGCTCATAAACTTGCGATCCTTGCCTCTTTAGCATTTGGTTGTCCTCTGGCCTATGAAAATATTTATACTGAAGGCATAGACAAACTAGATGTCCAGGACATAAATGCAGCAAATGAGCTTGGGTTTTTTATTAAGCATTTAGCTATTGCCGAGATAGATAAAGAAGATATATTTTTGCGGGTTCATCCAACCTTGGTTCACAAAAACGAGGCAATTGGTTCTGTTAATGGAGTTATCAATGGCGTAATGCTTGATAGTAATCCACTGGGACGCACCTTTTATAGCGGAGCTGGTGCTGGAGGAGCGGCTACTGCCTCGGCAGTCGTCGCTGATTTATTAGATGTTGCATTGGAAAGATCTGGTAGCAATAGCTACGGAAACCAGGACTCCAGTCACAAGTTTATGAGCATAGAGGATGTTAGTAGTGAGTTTTATTTAAGAGTCGATGTTGCCAACCAAGCAGGAGTGCTAGCTAAGATAACCGAAATTTTGAGTCAACTCAATATTAGTATTGAAGGGATAACTCAAAAAGAATCGCATGACGAGAATATGCTGGTGCCAGTGTTTATCATAACCCACCAAACAAAGGAAAAAGATATAAATCATGCGATAGAACAAATTGGCAAACTTCCTCAAGTGCATAATGAAATAACAAAACTGCGGATTTTATAGAGTATAATTAAGATAAAGCATATTATTGCACGATTATTACAGCTGAAAATAAATTAAAGAATTATGGAAAAGTATGATGTTATAGTTATTGGTTCTGGACCTGGCGGATATGTGGCGGCGATCAAAGCGGCTCAGCTTGGTTACAAAACATTATGTGTTGAGAAATCACAGAATCAAGACAAAAAAATATCTTTGGGCGGAACCTGCCTGAATATAGGATGTATTCCTTCCAAGGCATTGCTGGAAACCAGCCATAAATTTGCCATGGCAAGTGAACAATTTGCTGATGAAGGCATAGAAATTCAACCCCCTAAAATCAATGTTGCAGCCATGCAAAAACGCAAAGATGGCATAGTTACAAAACTAACTGGTGGTATAGGAATGCTATTTAAAGCTAATGGTGTTGCTGTTGCCAATGGCACTGGTAAGCTACTCAAGGATAAGCAAGTTGAAGTAACCGAGGGCGGTAAGAAGATTAAATATCAGGCAGACAATGTTATTTTAGCTACTGGATCTGTGCCAGTTGAAATACCAGTCGCCCCTTTTAAGAAGGACTTGGTGGTTGACTCCACTGGGGCATTGAGTTTCAAGAAAGTTCCCAAAGAACTTTGTGTTATAGGTGCTGGTGTAATAGGTTTAGAGTTAGGCAGTGTTTGGAGTCGTTTGGGTGCAAAAGTCACAGTTCTTGAGGCAATGCCTGAATTTTTGCCTATGGCAGACGCACAAATTGCTAAAGATGGAGCAAGACATTTTAAGAAACAGGGTTTAGACATTCAACTAGGTGCCAAGGTTACTAAAGTTGAACCCCAAGGTAAGGACAAGGTAACTGTCGCTTATGATGACCCACAAAGTGGTAAGAATAAAAAAGTTGTCTTTGACAAGGCGATTGTCGCAGTGGGCAGACGCCCAGCAACTGATGGGTTGCTTGCTGATGATTGTGGTGTCAAGACCGATGATAGAAAGTTTATAGAGGTTGACGAACATTGTCGCACTGGAGTTAGCGGGGTTTATGCCATAGGAGATTTAGTACGTGGTCCGATGTTAGCTCACAAAGCATCAGAAGAAGGGTTAATGGTGCTTGATATTATTGCTGGCAAGAAAGGTGAAGTCAACTATGATGTA
>JAAOII010000063.1 GCA_015163845.1 Candidatus Portiera sp. | reverse complement strand
TAACTGGTTACAGCAATTCCGTCAAGAAGTTCGCCAAAATACTCAACCATGTCATTACGTTCTGGTTCGCCATGCACTAGAACATCTAGTCCTATTTCTTCTTGCTTGGCAACCATTGTAGCTATTTCTTTACGCATTGCTTCAGTGTATCCTGCTTCATCAATTGCACCACGTTTGAACTTGCCACGTAAGGATCTAATTTCTGCGGTCTGCGGGAATGAACCTATGGTGGTAGTGGGGAAACTTGGTAATTTAATATGCTCTTTTTGTGCTGCAGATCTTTGTGGAAAAGCAGAGTCACGTTCCATCATTTGCGGAGTTATACTGCTAACTCGCTTAGCCACTTCCTCTTTGTGTATTCTGGTAGATGTTTTACGGGCTTGTGCCGCTTTAGCATTGGCATCTATTTCTTGTTGTTCTGAATCATTGATATTGCCATTAAGTGCTTTACCTAATACAGCGACTTCACGACATTTTTGTTTGGCAAATGCTAACCACTGTTTTAGTTCATCATCTAATTTGGTCTCGCTGTCAAGATCTACTGGGGTATGTAGTAAAGAACAGGAGCTGCCTACCCATAGTTCAGCAGGAGCTATTTCTTTTTGGAC
Organism: Candidatus Portiera sp.; assembly: GCA_015163845.1. Classification (GTDB taxonomy): domain Bacteria; phylum Pseudomonadota; class Gammaproteobacteria; order CBDBNL01; family JAAOII01; genus JAAOII01. The sequence goes on along the minus strand of JAAOII010000063.1, from coordinate 4,729 downwards.
TTTTTCTAGAAGTTGTTGCTTGGCTTGTAAGTCGCTTTGCCATACATCACGACCATTGATTACACCAAGAGATAGGACTTTGCTTTTATCCCATTGCTTAGCTGACTCTTGCCAATTTTTAGCACGAGTAGTATCAAGATGCAATCCAGCAACAGGTAAGTTAGCTATGGCTGAGAAGTTCTCTGCTAAGTCACCAAAGTAGGTGGAGAGAATTATTTTAGGAGAATCCTTGCTGATGAGATTATATGCTGTGGCATAAGCATCACGCCATTCTTGAGGTAGGTCTAGAGCAAGAACTGGCTCATCTATTTGCACCCATTCAACACCTTTGCTTTTCATCTGTCCTAGAACTTGAGAATAGGCATTGCATAAATCGCTAAGCAAACTTAGCTTGTCAAACTCTGTATCAGCACATTTGCCAAGCCATAGAAAGCTAAGGGGACCTACAATAGATGCCTTAACCTGATGCCCATGTTGTTGGGCCTCGTCAATATGATTCAGCACCGGGCAGTAATCGCCGAGTGTAAATTGCTGATTTTGAGAAAACTCGGGAACTAGATAATGATAGTTAGTATTAAACCATTTTGTCATTTCGCATGCTGGGGCATCTTTACCTTGTGGCGCTCTGCCACGTGCCATGCGAAACATTGTATCTAGGTCAACCGCTTCATTGTCGGTGGTAAAACGTGATGGTATAACACTCAGCATTACTGAAAGGTCAAGTATATGGTCATACCAAGCAAAGTCACCAACTGTTACGTAATCAAGCCCTGCATCTTTTTGTGTGAGCCAGTTATTTTTGCGTATGGATGCTCCTTTTTGGAGTAGTTCATTTTGGTTTATCTTACCATTCCAATAGGCCTCTACGGCTTTCTTGTATTCTCTGTCGGGTCCCAATCGTGGGAAACCTAAAACATGTGATTTAGTCATTACTTCAATTATGTTTGTATATTATTAGGAAGCTATTTCTAGTAATTAGAAATTTCTTGCATTTGATAATAGACCATCCATATATTGTTGGAAGATATTATTTTAGCAATGGGCTATTCTCCAGCCACTTACATAATAATTATATCACTTTGTTGTGAAATAATAGCGAGTATATTCTAATATTATAGGAAATTGGATGAGCTACTTGTCTCTTAGCCCCTTAATCTATTAATCCCCCTAGCCCCAGAGCTCTTGAAGACGGGCGGGGCGGCCACAACCATATTTGTAATATTTATATCTGATTGGATTTGTTTTGTAATAATCTTGGTGATAGGGCTCAGCGTCATAGAACTCTTTGAAGCTCAATATAGGAGTAACGACTTTCCCTTTGACTTGCTCTTTGATGGAGTTTAAACTTTTTGTAGCAAGTTTAAGTTGTTGATCATCCAAATAAAAGATGGCACTCTTATAAGAGGGTCCCTTATCGCAGAATTGTCCGCGATCATCTAGTGGGTCTATGTTCCGCCAGAAAGCATCTAAGAGTTCTTGATAGCTTACTTTCTTATCGTCATAATAAACTCTTACCGCCTCAAGATGCCCTGTTTTACCATAAGTTACTTTCTCATAGGTTGGGTTTTTGGTTTTGCCGCCACTATATCCTGATACAACTTTGGTTACGCCGGGGATTTTCTCATAGGCCTCTTCCATGCACCAAAAACATCCACCAGCAAATACTGCAATTTTTTCAGCGCTTTTTTCAACGCTATGGGCTGATGGCGGGGCTAAGGTAATTGAGAGTGTCAAGGATACGACGAGGGTTGCTAAGATATTTAATAATCTTGGCTTGATTTTTGTAGTAGTGATTTTTGTCATGATGGTTATTAGTTTGATGATTTATATATTCTTTTATATTGTCTACTTGGTTGGTAACATTATGATGGTCTTATAATCATTGGCTGATTTTACTGTGTGTGGATCAGTTTCATAAACCTCGCATGCTGGCAGGTCTTTACGAAATTTAAGTTTATTCATTCTGAAATTTGACATTGCAGTGTTCCAAGCAACATCCATATACTTATATGAGCCATTGTACTCCACCCAGAAGTAATTGCCTTGGGCATAGGTTTTAGTATTTGTTGCTGTTGCAGGAACTGGCCATACGAAATCGCAGGTTGTCATCTGGGTCTTGGGGTTCATTTTATGATAGGCAATGAAGGCGGCTCCGGTTCCCTTAAGTTTTTGCTTCTTCGCCTCTTTATCAAACTTTTGAAATGCATTGGCACAGGCCATGGGCAGGTCAGATAAGTGACCGCTGAATGATTCATACCAGCCAGTTACAGGTCCATAAACTTTGATACCTTTGAAGGTGAACTTTAACTTGTCGGCTTTGGGATCAAGCCGACTCGCTAAGAGTAAAAGTCCCAATTTGTAATCAAGTGAAATACTCTTCTTTATCATTGGGATCATGAGGCGGAAGAAAAATGGCATTGAACTATGTAGAATCCACTTCACTGTTGTCCCTTTTTGTTTCTGCTGGTTAACTTCTTGGGTTGTATCCTCTAGCTGCCATTCGGTTAGGGCTTTATTTTTGAAGGGGCGGGTGAATAGAAGATCTTGTTTTATGCATTCCTCTCCGACGATTTTAGAGTGGGTTAGAGACCCAGCACCTATGCGCTTGCCATCCCAAGAATAGTTGCCACCAACTTTGGTGATATTTTTGCTGTAGGTTATCTTGACGTCTGGTTCGTGCAGCACCCAAGGGCTCCAGTCCTTCCAGCTGTGGAAATCAACAATGTGTTTGAACACTTTGTCCTTGGGTGCTGCTATGAAGATACTTTCTTCCACAGTGAATTTGCCGGGCATCCTAGACAAGAAGATTAATCCCGCTAATAGGATTAATCCTGCTAATAATAAAATAATTTCTACTATAAACATAAATTAATAATATACTGATACTTTAATATGACCAGTCCAAAAACTCCATAGTTCCACTCAATCTAATTTTACGATCTAAAGCATAATCATTCTGTTCTCTGCGTGCCTCCCCTTTTATTTCGTTGAATACGCAGAGAACATTGCCTGAAATACTACTCTTTAATATGCGGGTTGATACGACTGACTGAAATGCTCTTTCATATCTACTTCTATGATTGATATTTCCTTTGAAGACATTGGAATAAAAGTTGCGTAAATTATCACTTTCAGTGCTGTGTGCGGCACACCAAAACCATGCATACTTTTCTGCTGCCAATGATTTATTGCTAACAACGGTTATAAGAACTATTGCTACTAATAGGGTTGCTAATAAGAAAGTTGTCTTTCTTATTATATGACTAGCCAAGTTAAGCTTAGAGTTTCTCATCCGTCAGTGCTTTCCTGGGCGACCTTTTTAGCAACATTATCCATAATGTCATTATTATACACAATTTTGCTATAATATGAAGTTCATCAAAAGCAACTTGAGATTATACGGGTTACACATAATTATTGAGAATGTTTTATAATATGCTTATGGGAACTGCTTTATTGATATTTATATTGGCTCCGCTTATTGAGATTTATGTTCTTATCCAAGTGGGCGGAGAAATAGGAGCACTTTCAACAATCTTATTAATTCTTACAACAGCTGCTCTGGGGGTATTCATCATACAATATCAAGGCATTAGGGTGTTGAGTAAACTGCAAAAAGAATTGCGTAGTGGTAAATCTCCTGCTGCTTCTGTATGGCATACTTTGCTTTTGATGGTGGCTGGGATATGTTTATTAACGCCAGGTTTTGTAACTGACTCTTTAGGAGGGTTATTATTGATACCACCTTTTAGGATGTGGATGTTGAGGGTCTTGATCCGTCGCTGGTTGCAAAAAAGATTTTCTCGCAAGGTGACTGTGGTGGAAGGTGAGTTTAAAGTTCTAGATTAATTGGTATGACAAGTAGCTACAAAAAAATATTCTCTAAAGTTGCAGTGCTTGGAACTGGAACCATGGGAGCTCAAATAGCTGCACATTTAGCTAATAATGGTTGTGAGTGTTTGCTTTTTGGTTTGACTGAAGCAGAGGATAAGAAAGCAACAGCGTCTGCAGCAATTAAGAATTTGCCAAAAATCAAGCCACCGGCCTTAGCATCTAAAAACTCCACTAAACTTATCCAAGCATTGGACTATACGAATGATATTAATCGGTTGAGTGAGTGTTCTTTAGTAATTGAGGCAGTCAGTGAGAACATGAAAATTAAGCGTGCTCTATATGGCAAAATAGAACCACATTTGTCTAAGGAGGCAATATTTGCCAGTAATACCTCGGGGCTTAGTATTAAGGAATTAGGTGATGCTTTATCATCCGCCACTCGAGATAACTTTTGCGGAATTCATTTTTTCAACCCACCAAGATACATGCCTTTGGTGGAGTTGATCCCTCACACTGATACAGAACAAGAACATCTACATAAACTGGAGGGCTTCTTAACTACTACTCTAGGCAAGCAGGTGGTGTATGCCAAAGATACTCCTGGATTTATAGCCAATAGATTTGGGATCTTTTCCAGTGCGACTATTTTTTATTGGATGCAGCATTATAATTTGGCACCAGATGTAGTTGATGAATTATGTGGCGGACTTATTGGGCGGGCTAAAAGTGCTTGTTTTAGAACAGCAGACATAGTTGGCTTGGACATATTTGCGAATGTAATGAATAACTTACACACCAACTTGAAACATGATCCTTGGAATAAACACTTTGTCCTGCCTGATTGGATGAATAATATGATCAATGACAAGAATCTTGGTCAAAAAAGTGGCAAAGG
>JAAOII010000062.1 GCA_015163845.1 Candidatus Portiera sp. | reverse complement strand
CTCAAAGATGGTATTTTTTCTAGTCCAAGGTATTATGGTCACCGTTAAATCTTTCTCGCTTGTCTGATTCACCGTCAAACTAACACCATCTATGGTGATGCTTCCTTTATCTACAACTAACTTCAATAGTTCGCTGGGTGCAGTGAAGGTAAATCTCGCCCCCAACTCATCTTTATCTTGCTGTATTTCTGCAATTTTTCCTGTGGCATCAATATGCCCAGTTACCCAGTGGCCGCCCAATTCGTCTCCTAATTTCAGAGCTGGTTCTAAATTGACAAGATAGCTAGGAACCCAATTTTGGGCAGTGGTTTTAGCAAGGGTTTCTTCACTTAATTCGCAAGTAATAACATCTTGCTTGATATTAGTGAGAGTTAGACATATTCCGTTAACTGACACGCTATTGCCCTCCTGCCAATCATATTTCCAGTCGTATTTATGGCTGGTATCAATGTGGATTTGTCTCCCACTGCCATGATTATCAACATTGACTATTTTGCCAGTCGCTTTAACTATGCCAGTGAACATTTTATTGTGAAAGTTTTATAAACGTTTAATGGACTGCAATTTATCACTAAGGGATGGCCTTTTGTCTCCAAGCCGCCAAGAAAATATCGTTTGAGCATACAATATGCTCCTCACATATTTTCTTGTTTCCCCATAAGGTATGGTTTCTATCCACTCAACAGCTGGAATAGTTCCTTCTTCGGGCAACCAGTCCTTTACAGCATTAGGTCCAGCATTGTAAGAGGCAATAGATATAGCAAGGTTGCCCTGAGAATCATTCAGTAACTTACGAATGTAAGAGGATCCGATATCTATGGATGTTTGCGGATTGGTTAGACGTCTACTGCCTCTATAATTTATTTTGCGCATCACAGATCTTCCAGTGGATGGTAATAATTGCATAAGACCAACTGCTCCAGATCTAGAGACAATATCAGGTCTGAAAGAACTCTCAGTCCGAATTATTGCATAGACCAATGAAGGACCTAAGCGGTTGGCGCGTGCAGCTGTTTTGACCTCTTTTAAGTAGGGGGTTGGGAAACGCCTATGTAAGTCATCCCAATATTTTGCAACGGCGAAGGCGCGGATAGAGTGGAAATGCCATCCTTTAGCGTAGGCAGCACTTGCTAAGTAAAGCAGTTCTTCCCGATTAGCCAGTTTTAGAGTTGTCTCCCATTCGCTTAGAGCTTGTCTGGTGCGTTCGAGGGCATCAAATTCAAAGAATCTTTTAAAAGATGCTTGAGAAAGAATGCTTGCCCCTTCTATGTAGGAGGTGTAGGATTGTTTAATATTTAGCGGTACTTTGATCCTTTCGGCTGCCAAAAAGCCATAAAAACTTCTATCCTTTGCCGCTTTTTGAAAGAATTTGCGGGCCTCTTTGTTCTTACCTAGCTTGACAGCAGCATAACCCTTCCAGTAGAGCCAATCGGCTTTTTCTTTTAATTCGGTGGGGAAATCATCAATAAATGAGCTAAGAGATTTCCATTGAGTAAACTTTATGGCACTACGAGCTCGCCATTCGTGTTCTTCATTCTTTAGTAGATTTGGGTTTAGCCCGCGCATCATAGCAAAACCTTGCTCTTCGTTCTCTATGGTTAAAAACAGCCCTAGATGATACTCAATACGCTTCGTTTGTTTCTCATCAAAGGAGAAATCCTTGGAGATTTGATTGGTGTATAATTCGTATACCTCCAGTATGTGATCAGATGGATATCTAGTTAAAGCATAGGTTAGAGCAACTCTGGAGGGTTTGGTATTTTTAAGTTTTGGCAATTCCCGTTTGAGATGATACCTGCTACTTCTTCTGAAATTAGACATAGCATTATAAGCAGTACTTTGAGATTGAGGGACATACTTGGCAGCTGCCTTAAAGGAACGCCAATTCTTGTTTTGACTAGCACCTTCTATTCTGTCCCACAAGATGTCATTATTTGAGTAAAAACGCAACTTTATAGATTTAAGTAGGGTATCACATTTTTCATTAAAGTAATGACCACTCAGCCATAACTCTTTGATTCGCATCAAGACATACGCTGGTTCTTTTTTGAGCTTACGTAAAGATAGCAAATGCAAACAAATATATTCTCCTGCTGGTTCCAGAGCCGTAATTTTACGCCAATTAGATTTTTTATAATAATCATCCAGTAATTTTTTACGTAGAGGCCTGTTGTAGGGGAAATTAGGATATTCGTCTAGGAATGACTCTATACCTTTGGGTCTATTGCCTCCCTTGAGGAGTTCTTGATAATCCAAGTAAGCAATAAGCGGATATCCCCTTAGCAGTGCTTTTTCTTGTTTATAGGCAGTTAATTTACCGGTCTTGAAGTTTCTTTCTGCCGACACAAATATTGAGCGTAATTTTACGAGCTGATCCTTGTCCGCAGCATAAGCAACTGGAGCAATCAGCATAAAAGTAGAGATAGCAACTATTAATTGAATAGATAATGCTATTAATACCCTTGAAGTGCAAGATAATAAAACTTTATTTAACATATAAACCTTGCCGATTAAACTATCGGCTCTGCTAACATTATACTTTATGGCGTTTAGTTATAACGTGATTTGCCATCAATGCTATGCTACTGCTATCCATAGAGTTAATGACCTTAGGATTTGAACAACTGCTGCTATAGGCGATATAGCAAGGTGGACATTATGGTTATGGTTCTGATAAGACAGATAATATGCATATATTGGGGCTATAACTTTGATATTACTGATAATCTGCATATATAATGGAGGTATGAGTGAAGATAAGTTGTCCATAGGTATAGTTGTTAGTAAGTATAACTCCGCTATTACTGAGAATCTGCTTGAAGGGGCAAAATGGGTTTTTGGCGAGGGTTTGGAATCCGTGAGATCTCAGTGGTTTGGAGATGATTTTTCTAAGCGCCCTGAAGTTAATCCGAAAAACTGGACTACGGAGCAGGCGAATATAATGAGTGCCCGCTATAAAAAAGAAAACGTCAATATAAGCATTATGCGAGTGCCGGGTGCTTATGAATTACCTTACGGGGTCCAGTGTTTGGCCCAAGGAGATAAACAGGGAGATAAACAGAAGGATAAACAGAGAATGAATGCTGTGATTGCTTTGGGGGCAATAATTCAGGGTGAAACTTCACATCATGACCACCTAGCTGCGGCAGTTAGTAATGGATTAATGCAGGTCGGGTTAGAAAATAATTTGCCAGTGGGCTTTGGTCTGATAACCGCAAATACCTATGCCCAAGCCGAGCAGAGAGCGTCCAATGATGCCATTAAGAATGTTTTACAAGGTTCCGCCCCAGCTAAACAGAGCGAAGAAAGAGGCGAGAGTAATAAGGGCTATGAGGCAGCTAAGGCGGTGCTGGAACTTATGTTGGAGCAGGATTTTAGTGAGTATATACAGAAGATTAATTCTAATAGTTAATGTCAGACATCAAAAATATTAGTCCGCGTAAACGCCATAAGTCCCGTTGGCTTGTATTACAATGCTTGTATCAATTACAGCTCAATGAAAAAAATCCTAAAGAAGCGGAGATGGAGATGGAGCAGTCGCCTATCTACCGTCTGGCAGATAAAGAATATTTCCATAATACTTTTCAAGGCATAATTGATCACCAAGAGGAACTCAATAGTACAATAATTGAAATAAATAAATCTACAGATGCGAGAATTGATCCTATTATGCGGGCTATTTTACAAATTGGTTTATATGAGTTGCAGTATTACAAGGATCTAGATCATCCCGTTATTATCAAGGAGGCGATAGTATTGTGTCACGAGTTTTTGCATCAAGATAGCCATGTTTTTGCCAATAGCATTTTAGACCAAGCAGCTAAAAAGCTACGCCCAGAGCTTAAATAATTAGGGCTTAAATAATTGCTGCTTTAATAATTAGTGCCTAGATAATTTGCATTTCATCCTCATTAATGAGAGTTAAATCTGTGATGATGGCTGTGAATAATGACTGTGGGTGATGACTGTGAATAATAATTGAGGGTGATGATTATGGATGAGTTTCAAATAATCCAATTAATTCGTGAGGTAACTTCCTCTTACTTTCCTCAGCCCCATCCATTTCCAACAGATGACGATGCCGCACAAATAGCCGCAATCAATCATCAAGCTATTATATCGGTTGATGCTCTGGAAGAGGATATACATTTCCCGGCTGAAGCATCGCCTTTCCTGATAGGGTATCGTGCGGTTGCAGTTGCAGTTAGTGATTTGGCAGCCATGGGTGCTAGACCGAGGGGGTGTTTTTTGTCTCTCAGTTTACCTCATAAGAATCACTCACATAAGAATCACCCACATAAGAATCGCCCACATAAGAATCACTCTGACAAAAATTGCAAAAATGATTTCATCAAGGACTTGGCTGCTGGTTTTGGTTTGGCAGCATCTAGAGTGGCAATGCCGCTGCTAGGAGGGAATATAATTCAGGGCAAGTCATGTGGGTTATCAGTCACAGTAATTGGAGATGGCAACCAATGCCTTGGCAGGCGGGGTGCGAAAGGAATACAAGTAGGAGATGCCATTTATGTTAGTGGTTTTTTAGGCGATG
>JAAOII010000061.1 GCA_015163845.1 Candidatus Portiera sp. | reverse complement strand
GGGTTGCTCCCCCCTATATAAGCCAGAAGTAGGAGATCCTGAAATTGGGGCTGACTGGAATGGTGGCTTCTTTTGTCCGTGCCATGGTTCTTTGTTTGATTTATCTGGCAGGGTATATAAGAACATGCCAGCTCCTACTAATTTAGAGGTGCCTCCTTACAAATTCACAGACGATGGTGGCATCATCATTGGCGAGTCCTCATAGTTAGGACTTAGATCTTATATAAAGTATAAAAATCATGACAGAACCATATAAACCAGAGAACTCTAAAACAGAGGCACCTAAAGTAGAGTCGCCTGATACAGAGACAAAAAAAGCAGAAAAAGGACCTGCTATGAAATGGATTGACGAGCGGCTTCCCGTATCGGATTTCATAGAATCGCAATTGCTGAGTTACTATGCACCGAAGAACTTTAACTTTTGGTACTTCATGGGTGCCTTATCCCTATTGGTATTAGTAATTCAAATTTTTAGTGGCGTGTTCTTAACTATGAACTATAAACCAGATGCCGCCAAGGCCTTCTCTTCTGTGGAGTTCATCATGCGTGATGTGGAGTTCGGCTGGCTAATTCGTTACATGCATTCCACTGGTGCCTCGGCATTTTTCGTGGTGGTGTATTTACATATATTTCGCGGTGTGCTTTATGGTTCCTACAGGAAACCACGCGAACTACTATGGATCATTGGTATGTTTATTTACCTCATCCTTATGGCGGAAGCATTCTTTGGTTACTTATTGCCGTGGGGGCAGATGTCTCTATGGGGAGGGCAAGTCATAGTAAATCTGTTTGCCTCAGTTCCAGTTATTGGCATTGGTTTAGCTGAATGGGTGCGTGGTGACTTCGTCATATCCGATGTTACACTCAACCGCTTCTTTGCTTATCATGTTATTTTGGTGCCTTTAGTTTTGTTGCTGTTTGTTGTTTTGCATTTAGTTGCTTTGCGTCAAGTCGGTTCCAACAGCCCAGATGGCATAGAAATAAAAGATCATAAGAATAGCCAAGGACTGCCTATTGATGGTATTCCATTTCATCCTTATATGACAGTCAAGGATCTTTTTATGGTTATGGTGTTCCTGTTCGCTTTTTCTTTCGTGATTTTCTATCATCCAACTGGAGGAGGATATTTCATAGAACCACCAAACTATGAGGTGGCTAATCCACTTAAGACCCCAGAACATATAGCTCCTGTCTGGTACTTCACTCCTTTTTATGCGATGCTACGTGCAGTGCCAAGTATTGCCGGTAGCCAATTCCCAGCAACTATGGTGATGTTTGGTGCCATCCTCATTTGGTTTTTCTTGCCATGGCTTGATAAGTCGCCAGTTAAGTCCATCAGATATAAAGGACCCATTACTAAGATATTCTTAGGAGCTTTCGTAGTAAGTTTTATTGGTTTAGGTATTTTAGGCACTCAGCCATCCTCATCCTTAGCAACTAACATAGCACAGGTTCTCACAGTGGTGTATTTTGCATTCTTTGTGGCTATGCCAATTTACTCTAGAATAGATAAGACCAAACCGGTCCCTACTCGTCTCACTAAATAGCTATTAACTATTAATAGATTATGAATAGATTAAGAAGAATTGAACAACTTGCCATTTTAGCTCTATGCTTAATTGCTGGTAATGTTTGGGCAGCTGGTAGCGACTACCGACTGGACAAGGCCTATACTAAGATAACCGATATTGAATCCCTGAGGCGTGGTGCTATCATATTCGCCCAGAATTGTGTCTCTTGCCACTCTGCCCAATATATGAGATACAGTCGTATAGGTGAAGATCTTGAATGGAGCAGTGAAGAACTGCGTAAGAATATGGGCATAACTGGTAGTGTCTTTGACACCATTGCCAGCCCTCTCACAGATGAAGCTGCTGAAGCGGCCTATGGTATAGTTCCTCCAGATCTAAGTTTACGAGCTAAGGTGCGTGGACTGGACTGGATGTTGAGCTACTTGAAAGGTTTTTACCGTGACGAGCAATCTTCAACTGGCTTCAACAATGCTATTTTCCCAGACACTGCTATGAGCAATATTTTAGCTGCTCTACAAGGAATTCAAGATCCTGTGTATGAAGAAGACCATGGCGAAAAAGTATTAGTCGGTTTGGAGCTTTCTTCTCCAGGCATTATGTCCCGCAAAGAGTTCCACAACGCAATGACCGATTTGGTCAATTACATGGATTATATGAGCGAACCAGCTAAACTCCAACGCGTGCAGTTGGGATGGAAAGTTATGTTATTCCTATTGTTGCTGATCTTCCTCACATATTTCGTAAAACGCGAATACTGGAAAGACGTCTCCTAATCACTGGTTGCATATATGGCAACAAAATCCATCAAGAATCTCAAAGATCTGCGTAATGAAATTGACAGCATTGACGACAAGCTACTGGAATTAATTAGCCAGCGGGCTAGTGTTGCTAAGCAAATTGGCCTAGCCAAAGAGGACTCTGCCGATAAGAATAAAGAGACGGTTTATCTAAACCCAGAAAGACAAGCCTACATACTCAATCGCGTAAAAAAATACGCGGAAAAGGACTCCTCTATTGCAGCGGAACAACTCTGCGATATTTTCACTGAGATAATGTCCCTGTGCTTGAACGCGGAAAAACTTACTGATGTAGTTTATTTGGGCCCTCAAGGAACTTATACTCAACAGGCAACTCTTAAGTATTTTGGCAGGAGTGCTGCTACCAAACCAGTTGGTTCCATACTGGAAGTATTCCGCAATGTGGAGTCAGGAATCAGCAACTATGGAGTCGTTCCTATAGAGAACTCTTCGGAAGGTATGGTATCCAATACTATGGACGTCCTTGCAACCTCCAATCTAAAAATTGTTGGCGAAGTCAAGATCCCAATCCATCATTGCCTATTAGGGCATCAGTGGGCAAAAGGGCTGGAGGACATAAAACTTATTATCTCACACCAGCAATCCTTCTCTCAATGCCATGTATGGTTGGCAGAGCACCTACCCAACATAGAGTTTAGAATGGAGAATAGTAATGCTCACGCGGCACAAAGGGCTTTGCATACCCCTAATTCTGCAGCCATTGCTGGAGAGCTTAATGCTGATCTTTATGGACTCAATATGATTGCAAAAAACATTGAAGACCAGCCAGATAACAACACAAGATTTTATATCATAGGGCGACAAGACACCAAACCAACTGGCAGAGATAAGACCTCTCTCGTTCTTGGTGCTAAGAATGAATCAGGTAGCTTGTATAGATTATTGGAGTGCTTTTACAAAGAACAAATTGATTTAAACTTGTTGGAATCGCATCCTACTAAGATGGGCGATTGGCAATATAACTTTTTCATTGATTTCTATGGGCATTGCCAAGATACAAAAGTGACAAAGGTTATAGAACAATTAAAGAAGCAGGCATCTTTCTGTAAATTACTTGGATCTTATCCCTGCTATACTCACGACTAAGTAGCTCTGCAAGTGTTCAATAGCATAGTAATAGTGGGTATGGGGCTCATGGGGGGCTCCTTAGCTTTAGCTATTAAGAAGCACAAACTAGCAAAAGAAATTATTGCCTATGATTCGTCGTCCAATGCCATAGATTACGCGGTTAAGAAGTCAATGGTGCAACGAGGTGAGACGGACTTATCTTTGCTGCAAAACGAGGGAACTAAAGAAAATGATCTTATAATCATAGCAGTGCCTCTGAGCGCCACAGAGTCCATCATCCAACAACTAAACCCCTCCATCAAAGGTATGGTTACTGAGATTGGCAGTGCTAAGAATCATCTATACAAGATCTGCAAAGCCCATTGTAGACACAACAACTTGCAAAGCAATTTCATACCCTGCCATCCTCTAGCTGGCGTGGAAAACAATGGAATTGCAAATGCTCATGAGGATTTGTATAATGACAAAAAATGTCTTATAACTCCTTTTGAAACTAGTTCTCCAGAAAAAGTCCTACAACTTGCAGAGTTCTGGCAGGCAATAAAAAGCGTTATTTTTTATATGGATGTAAACCAGCATGATAAGGTCTTTTCTCATACCAGCCACTTACCACACCTACTCGCCTATACATTAATAGGATCTTTAGCCAGTGATAAGAACTTAGCTGGATTTATGAACTACTCAGGCGGTGGTTTGCGGGATTTTTGTCGCATTGCTTCCAGTGATGAAAAAATGTGGTCGGATATATTCACGACAAACAAAGATCAACTTATAAAATCTATCAGCCGTTTTCAGAACTTTCTCGGCGAAGCACGTCATGCATTGCAGAGTGATGATAAAGAGGGCTTGTTTAATTCCTTATGCAAATCTCGTAAGGCAAAACAATTGTTGGAGGATTCTCACGGGGGTAATAGAGATGATGAAATTGACTATATTGTATCTCCTTGCACTAAAATAAATGGCGAGATACGGGTTGACTCAGACAAGTCAATTTCTCACCGCTCCATCATCATCGGGTCCTTAGCGACAGGATCTACTCAAATTAATAATTTCTTAGGAGCTGAAGATACTATTAACACCCTAAATATTTTAAAAATACTAGGTGCACAAATAACCCACTCGGATGATTACAGTTCCATCAAAATTAAAGGTGACGGGTTAGATGGACTCCAGCAGCCACGGAATTTCCTAAATTGTGGTAATTCAGGGACAGCAGCTCGCTTGTTATGTGGAGCATTATCAGCACAGAAATTCTCATCTCAGTTATATGGTGACAGTTCATTAAGTTCTCGTCCAATGGGCCGAATTATTGATCCATTAACTCAAATGGGGGCTAACATTTATGCCAGTAACAATAATAATATTCCTTTGCTGATTATGGGTAATAGGAAATTATCAGCTATCACTTATAAAATGCCAGTAGCCAGCGCCCAAATAAAATCCGCCATACTTTTAGCTGGTCTCTATGCCCCTGGCCAAACCATCATACAAGGTGGGGCTGGGTCACGTGATCACACAGAAAGAATGCTTAAGAATTTTGGCTATAAAGTTAGCAGCAATAAAAATGGAGATGTATCAATTAATGGTAAGCAGACACTACATGCATCGCACATAAATATTCCAGCAGATATATCTTCCGCTGCATTCTTCATGGTGGCTGCCAGCATAACTCCAGGATCAGATATTGTCCTAAAGGATGTGGGGATCAATCCTTCGCGGACAGGAATCATAGAAATACTAAAACTTATGGGTGGCAAAATAGAACTAATTAACCAACGTCAATATGGCAATGAGCAAACAGCAGACATTCAAGTTTGCCATTCTAAATTGAAAGCCATAGATATAGGGCATGATCTGGTGACTATTGCCATTGATGAAATGCCAGTGGTAATGATTGCCGCCGCCTATGCCGAGGGAACCACTAAAATCAGTGGAGCTGCTGAATTGAGAGTGAAAGAGACGGACAGAATTGCTGCAATGGTTGATGGCTTGACCCAGCTTAAGATAAATGCCAAGAGCACTGAAGATGGTGCAATTATAGAGGGGGGTAGTGTCCAGGGTGGGACTGTTGATTCTTATGAAGATCATCGTATAGCAATGTCTTTTGCAGTCGCTGCTTGTGGAGCTAAACAAGACATTCATATTACCAGTTGTGCTAATATTGCCACATCCTTTCCAAATTTTGCTAAGTGTGCAAGTACAGTTGGTTTCAATATACAACTAAAAGAAGCCAATAGTTCAGCAACAATATTGTAACTATAACTAGCAGAGGTGCAATGAGCATCAACATGCAAATCAAGGAAGTAACCTCTTGTCCATAAATAATATCATAACGATAGATGGCCCCAGTGCATCCGGCAAAGGGACTGTAGCAGTAAAACTTGCCTCTTCTCTTGGCTGGCACATCCTACCCAGCGGCAATATCTATCGGACTGTTGCACTAAATATGCAACGGCATAATATCAATGAAGAGGATGAAGATAGTATTGTCAAATTAGCCCAGAAGACCAAAGTTTTATTCAAGATAGAGCGAAACCAGTTATTCAGCTATCTATTATCCTATGATGAAGAGAAGGGGAGCAATAGTGAGGGCAATAGTGAGCCCATAGACAAACACCTTTTAGCCAGTGAGCTAAGCCGCTTAGCTTCTCACATAGCCAAGTATTCTAAACTTCGCCAAGTATTGTTACCTTTACAAAGAAGTTTTGCACAAGATCCAGGATTAGTTGCAGAAGGTAGAGATATGGGGACTGTGGTCTTTCCAGATGCCCAAACCAAAATATATTTGGACGCTTCAGCAGCCACTAGGGCAAAGAGGCGATATGTCCAGTTGCGTGAAGCAGATAAGACCTCTATCAGCGAGGAACAAGTCCTAAACGAGATTATAAGCAGAGATCATGCAGATACTACCCGCGCAAATGCTCCTTTAAAACAGGATTTGGCTGCAATCG
>JAAOII010000060.1 GCA_015163845.1 Candidatus Portiera sp. | reverse complement strand
TCCCCTGCAAATAATAGCTCAAAGCTCTCTTTTTTATTCATTAATTTAAGAGCCATACCCCCCCCTCTAACAACGCAGGTCAAGGGATCTTCAGCCACTATGACCGGGATACCTATTTCTTCTGAAAATAGTTTATCTATGTCACGCAGCAACGCACCACCACCAGTCAAAATCATTCCTTTCTCAGCAACATCTGAAGCCAATTCAGGCGGAACATGTTCCAAGGTTGCCTTGGCTTCTTCCACCATTGTTGACAAGGGCTCATTCAATGCTTCAAATACTTCTTGTGATCCTACTATTATGTTGCGAGGCACTCCTTCCGCCAACATACGACCGCGAACTTCTATTTCCAAGGTTTCTTTTGAACTCGGATAAGCTCGACCAATTTGTATTTTGATCTTTTCTGCAGTAACTTCACCAATCAAACAACCATATTTACGCTTGATATAAGAAATAATATGTTCATCAAATCTATCACCGCCAACTCTTATTGAGTTCGAATAAACCGCACCACCCAAAGAAAGGACTGCTGTCTCTGTTGTGCCACCACCAATATCCATGACCATGGAACCAGTTGCATCTTCAATCGGCAAACCAGCACCTATAGCAGCTGCCAAGGGCTCTTCTATCAAGAATACTTCACGAGCACCAGCACCATAGGCAGATTCCTTAATTGCCCGACGCTCAACTTGAGTTGCCTTACAAGGGACGCAAATCAAAACACGTGGACTCGGCTTTATAATACTGTTCTTATGAACTTTATCAATAAAATACCGCAACATCTTTTCAGTAATGTTGAAGTCAGCTATCACCCCATCCTTAAGAGGTCTGATCGCCTTGATATTCTCTGGAGTCCGTCCCAGCATTTTCTTGGCTTCTATACCGACAGCAACTGCTGTGCGATTATTTCCATCTACTCGGACTGAAACCACGGAGGGTTCTGAAAGAACTACTCCCTGATCGTGTACATAAATTAAAGTATTAGCAGTTCCCAAATCTATTGAAAGATCATTTGAGAACATACCTCTGAACCATCTAAAGGACATATTTTCTGTTGTTTAAAGTTAACTAATTTCCTTATATTATAGGATATTTCCAGCCATTATTCCCATCATTTATAGTTTTAGTTGGGGGGTTGTCTAATATTTCCTGTTTATTAGATGGTATGAGGGGGTATGGAGAGGTATGGGGTGTTATGAAACAGGTTGATACGATTATGTTAATCATAAGTATGGAGGTTTTAATGAAATGGCAACTCTACCACTTCATAATTACATAGACGTTACTATTAATTAAATAGAAGAATATGAAATTAATGCTGGGACGTCTGAAGGAGCGATTCTCAATTTGGGAGTGAAGCTAAACAATACTTCACCATGTATATCATCCTTACGGATGGTATCAGTAGATATTTCAGATTCATTTTTTGTTTTCACTATTATTTTGTTTCCAGTTATCTTCTTAATCCGCCTCAAACATAACCAATCCCTGTTTATTCCTTTGGCAAAGTTTAGCGTTTTAACTTTTACGATAACTGCTTTGTCTTCATGAAGATGGACGCTAGGGGCTCCTTTCACCTCCTGCCAAATACTAATATCTCCATTTTTAATAGCTTTATCAGTATTATCAATTGCATCAGATTCGCCAGTTATAGAAGCAGCTTTGATATTACTATATTCATACCTAGACAAAATATCAGATATATCAATATCATGATAGTAAATTGGCAAAGGTTTATCTTCTAAGGATATCTTACGGCCTAGAATATCCTTACGACTCAATGAATCATTAGCTGTGTCTGTTCTAGTAGCAGCTCTCCCAGCAAGTAACGGATAGGCCTCGAGGTAAGGATAGCCTAAAAGCAGCTTGTATAGCGGTATATTGTTCTCCATAAATAAATTATATCATTCCTTTGTTTAATTGAATCTGGCCATGAAAATGTCATCTGAGCCAAGAACAAGAACAGGATGGACAATACAAACTTCCATGATAATATTAAGTGTTTTTCTGAGAACCATGAAAAAGGTGTGCCAATAGAAAGTATTCCTGTATTGGCATACCATAAATTAGCTACACTAAGGGATAAGAATACAAAACCCAAAAAGAACTTTAATATGAAACTCATCTTTATTTTCACCCCACCTTTTATACCTTTAAAATCGGTATCGCAACCCAGTAAATATGAAATCAACTTAGGAAAGTGACCAGCAACCACTGTGATAGTAAGAACTATAGTTGATATAGATGCCACTTCCTGTAAACTAGTTTCTCTCTTCAATAATAACCATATAGCCACCATGCTTATATAAAAACCTATAATCCATAAAACAGACCACCATAGCGTGCTATAAACAGATTCCACTAATTTAAAAAAGATTATCTTTATATAATCTAGGATACTTTTAATTTGTTTTTCCATTGACCTCTAAAGTATTAATAATTATGTCTCAATCTCCCTTCTTCCCAATTGCTTTATCTTATTATTATAAAGTATTGCCACTAATTAATATGATCTATTTGTTGATAGTGCCCTATGCTAAAGTGGTTTTAAAAATGCGGGGCCACCTAGTAAGGTGACCCGCCCTTGGGGGCGAACCCCCAAGTGATGTAGTTAAATTATATCACAACACGAAGTTTATCCCAAATGTTTTGACAGTTAATTTATACCCTGGACTATACCCAAATTTTTGCATTATGAACATCCATCGCCGTAACAATCACCGCTACAACTAATATTCTTTAACTCGTCTAATGAAAATTCTCGCATAATCTTTTATGCTATAGGTTTAGGGAGGGGAGGAATTTGATTATTTTCATTGTTGCCAGAGAGGGATGGGATTATTTATCTAAATTGCCTACCAGTTGTGCGAATACTAAACTATGATGTTTGAGTAATTCTCCAAGAACGTCATTGAGTTTGTTTTTAGCAGATTCTCTTTTATCCTCATCTTTCATCATATTTGTATAGATAGATATAAAAGCATCTCTCCATTCTTCGCCAGTTCCTATAATCATATCATAATGCTCGTTTTCATAGTGCGGTGGTCTTGCTATAATGAGTTTTATAATCTCTAAAGTATCCTCAGGTGCTGCTTCTGCCAGTTCCACAATTATTTCTCGCATCCTGCGGTATATTGATAATTGCCCTTCAGTTGCTTCTAATGTCCTGCGTAGCATTTTTGCTAACCACTTAGCTTCAATTTTATTATTTTGCAATGTTATGTAATTACCAAGTTCTTTTAGGATATTACTGTCTTTATTCTTGTCTTGCAGAATATTTTCCCATAATGCTTCAAATCTTGCTTGACTAAACTCATCATTAATCGCCCCGCTAAATACCATTCTTCCTATGTGATTAACAAAATACTTTTGAGTATTAAAATCACCATCCTCCCATAATTTCTTATACAGAGTTTGCTTATTATCAAAATCTGATACTTGCAAGTATGCAATAGCTATAGCTTCAGCAAGTTGTTGGCTTGGATTAGTCAACTGGGCTTGATGCTCAGGTAAATCCTTGTCAGTAAGATCAAATCCACGTAAATAAATCTTTTGGATTATGGGATCAGAGATAATATAAGAACCCTCCCGCCTAGAAAGCATACCCTCCCAAGCAGCAGTATACAAATTCTTTTTAGATTTTTCTTCCGGGAATATCTTACTAATTTGAGTTTGCGTCCACTCTTTATCTCTGGAATAGAAGTTAGCTAAATAGCGTCCAGATAGAAAGAAAATTGCTCTGGATTTTTCATCCACTAATAACTCTTCGTAGATAACTTTGATATCTTTGGCAATGTTCTTATCGCTATCAATACACATGAAATTAACAAATAGTTGGTAGGCACATCCTCTAATGGAACTAACTGCCATCATTAAGGGATCTGATATATGAGTTCCTGAGTATCCCGTGATTTTAAAAGGTGCTGACTCTACACTTGTTTCTTTTTTTGGATGCGGATCATCAGATGTAAGTAATAGTTTGATTATCTCAATAACTGTCCCTCTATTTTCTTGCATGAAGCTTTTTGCACCTGGGTTTTTTGATGCAATTAATAAATTCAAAAAACCAATCATAGATTTAATTGCACCACTATAGCCCATAGTATTATTTTCTTTTAGTAATAATTTACCATTTCCTGCCGTGACCATTTTTTTGCACAGATTAATCACTGGTCTTATATTCTCTTTTGATACTTCAAATTTATCACTCTCTAATACTTTCTTCATTCCTTCAAAGTAATAGTACGTATAGCTTGGGTCTAAAGCGTCTATTTCAAAAAATAACTCAGCATGTTTAAAATATTCATTAGTCCTTTTAGAGATATCAGTTTTAAGTAAGTTACCAACACCAGAGACATCCATAAACTCAAAATTATTCTCCGGGGTATTTAATTCATCAAGTTTTTCTGCAGTCCATTCTTTTCTTAGGTTTTGGGCAATCTCAGCTACTGACATTTTTGCAATTTCCTCATCAGTTATAGGTGAAATTGCCTTCCCCCAACCAGCTGTTACCTTCCCTACTTCATTCGGTTTTGGTGCATAACTATAGCTGGGTATGATATTTTTTGTGACCAACTTTCCTTGCACCTCATGATTTTCTTCAATATAATCTTTCAGCATTCCCAAAATATCACGGGCCTTTTGTTGTATATATTTAATATGCTCACTATCATAGCTATCATATAGCAAAATTAATTTATCAATATATTCTGCTTTATCACTTTCATCTAAAAGAGGGAAACACTTCCGCACAGCTATAAAATATTCTTCACTTTGTACTGCATAACCAAACACCTTCCCCTCAAACAAATGAAATAGTAGTTCTTTAAGCTCTGTCGCAAACGCTTCGGGGGCAATGCTTAATAGATGTAATCTTAGCCGCCATGTAGCGGGGCTATTAATTAATCTAACTTCCTCCCCATTAAAATCACCAAGATATTTTTTATGCAGAGATATTGCTTCATCTGGATTCTGTTTCATCTCTTCTGCTAAAGCTTTATTTAATACAAATAATAGATATCTCATTCCGTCATATTTCCTTGTATACATAGGCATATCTATTTTTTCATCTATAAAACTAATATCTGTTGCGTCAATCCCCAAAGGATCGAAGTATTGGAAATCAGATGGCTTGTTTGTATCTTCTTTAAATTTATTTTTATCATATAACTTGATAAGTTGGTTAACTTTATCCACAAGCATTGCCAATACCCCATAGCGATATTTTTTGTTAGGTCTCTCTAATAAATAATCAAAAAGTTTGCTATTCCTGATATCAAGCATATCTATTTCAAAATCTTCTTCATTTATATTCCATGAGTTAGTTTTGAATTCTTCTTGGGGCTTCCTCAGAATCAACATGGAGCTAGCGACCTTTAGTAAATCATTATAGCTTTCATAATCTCTTATTTTTTCAAGTATAGCAGGAAGCTGGAAGATTCCATAGATCTTGACATAATAATCTATAAGCCATTTTTCCTTTAGCATCTTATTAACTACTTTATGGAACTCTGCTTTAGGTAAATTAATAGTTATTCTTAAGAAGCTTGAAGTAATAAAGCGATTTAGATTTCTCGATTTTTTTAGTTTCATTAATACCTTGGTTACATCCTTTGCATATTTAATGCCAGCATATTCTAAAAAATTCATTTCTGCAATGCCTGCATCTAAATTATTAGGATCAGATGCATTAATCTTTTCACTTAGAAATCCCTCCTTTTCCAGTCGTTCTATCCAATCATGTGAAATATTGTTATAAAAATAATTATAGATATTTTTGTCACCACTATATACTGAGCTCATCAACGGAACAAACTTATTATATTTACTGGGTGAAGTATTAATTGCATCATTAATTTCATTAAATATCTCAAGATATTCACCCCCTTCATAAAACTCACTGGGCGGTAATGCAGAATCACCTGTTACGGCAGCTTCTGTAGATTTTATAAGTTCATTAATATAATAATAATAAAGTTCTGGATTAGCATCCTTACCATGATGGGCAAGATCTGTAAAATAATCATAAAATTTTTCAATTCTTGATGTTTCGTGGAGACGCAAATCTTTCCCACGCTTTCTTCCAATATATTCAATAAACCAACTAATCTCATAAATCATTTCTCTTATAGAATGAGCTGCTGGGGATATATAATCTTGATTATCTGGAACAGAGTTTTCGTATAATGTTAGGCCTGATTTGAATAGAGTTGATAATTGTTTATCTACAGATCCATATCTGTTATGTTTTTTGGAGCTTTGTTTGAAACGTTCTTGACCAATTTCTTCTCCACGAATTTCCGTCTCTAATTTTAAAAAGTGCTTGTCAAGAAATTCACAAAAATTATCTACCTCTTCTTTAGTAGGTTTTGCAGAATATCTCTTTTGATATTGAAGTTGCTCAGGTGCCGGCTTTTTTTCTTGTCTGGAATTATCCCCTTTTTTCATAAGTGGTGGTGTTAGTTAATCTATGTTTAGGGAGGGGAGGGATTTGATGATTTTGTTGGTGCCTAAGGATACGTTGATGACTTTGAGGAGGAGGTCCAAGGGGTAGCGGGGATTGTTCTGGGTTTCCATAGCATAGTCGTTAGCGTTATTGATTATGCCGCTTTCTTTATCAGTGCGGATTGCCTGTCTTTCCATTACCCATTTGATAGCTGATCTGCCGTTGATTTTATAGTCATAGGCGGACTCGGGAATATCGCTAACAATTATATTCCCATTATAAATTATGGTGGATAGGTCGGTGGATTTTGTCGCTGATATACTATCATTTGTTTTGACAGGTTTATTTGGATGCTTCATCTTCTTCACATAGAAATCCTCGGCGGAGAGTTTATTAATATCGCAGTTGAAGGTGGCAGCATAGGGCTGGACATTTTCATAATTGATATGTAGTTCGCTAAGGTCGCGTCCGGCTTGGCTAAAAGCCCAGAAATCTTTCACTGCTTTGACACAGGGAATATGTGGGAGTTCTTTGGATAGGTTATTCCCATAACGACTGCGATATTCTGGAGAATGCAAGATGCCATAGACATAATAAAAGATATCTTCTTTGGTAATATTCTTGTCGTTAGATTTAGCACCGGATTTGCCTGCATAAGCTTTGTGGAAATGTTCTAAACCAGCATCACTGATGCCATCGCGGATGAGATTATTATCTTCTTGCACATATAATCCATCATGTTTGGATTCCTTATCAACATCTGCAGTGGGAGTATAAATCTTTAGCGGAAAGCATTGAGCTGATTCTAATGCTCCTTTATCAGTTATTCTATCAGTCATCAGAACACTGAAGTTAGCCGAACCCTTGTCTGATACGCCTATCATCAAATTGCCAGAGGATTCAGTAGGGAAAAATTTGTGCATTCTTCCAGGTGCCTCATTTAATAAGGGATCCTTATAAAGATAAACTTTGGTAAAGGGGCGATACAAGCATTCTGTTATTTTGTTTGCGTCAAATTCATTCTTAACTTGCTTCATTAATTTTTGTTTAAGGCCACGAGTCCATTTGATTTTGCTATCATCTTGGGATAAAAACTCATCAACCAGTTTGGCTTTTTCCTTGTCAGCAATATATCTGTTCTTGTCAGTTTCTGGGGTGGCGGTAAACCTATCCACCTCACTATTGTAAAACTCAATCGTTTTTTGCATGTTGCTCTGGAGTTTTTTTGTAGACGAATTGTAACACCAAACATCACGATTTGTAACTAGAGCAATTACACGGTCAACGAAAATAGCATTGTTATTATCATTTATTTTAGCTAGCGGAATAAAATCATAAAAACTATCATCACGATGTTCCAGCCAATCATTATGTTTATCTGGGGTGATCTCTTGCCATTTTTCTTGCTTGGATATATTGCCAACAGAAATCAATTTGCTAATGATTTGTTTCTTGTCCTCGGTGCTTAGATTATCACCAATGTCATGATAATAAATTTTACCCAAATTTTTATCTTTGGCACCTTTTTTGTATTGAGGGTTTCTGACCAAGATACTCAATGCTATACCAGTTTGGCTACCCTGGCCGAAGATATTACCACCCTCACCAGCATCACCACTTAGCATCTGTTTCCTTATGTCACCACGTAAGTTGATAATATACAAAGAAGAGAAGTCCTTTGCTAAACATTTCCTCATACCGCCCATGGTTTGTTTAGTGATAAAACCACTACCAGTAACAAAACCTACAACACCATTTTCACCGATACGATTACTCGCCCACTTAATAGCTCGGATATAACTATCATAAAGATTTTGTTTGAGCGCCGCCGTAGAATGCTTCGCATAAGTTTCTTCAATATTCTTGTCCAGATTTGCATATTTCATATTACCCTGAGACATAGAATAAGGTGGGTTCCCCATAATTACCTGGATTGCTTCAAGGTTCTTCTGGGCGACACGTCTATGTGAGTTATCCACGAGTAGTCGTTGGATTAAATCGCCCCTCTCGGACAGGTCAAAAGTATCAGTCAATAAAATGCCATCAAAGGGTTTGTATTCTTCTTTAGTAGCAGCATGATAAGAATGTTCTATGTTAATGCAGGCAATATAATAGGCAAGTAGCACTATTTCATTGGCGTGGATTTCGGTGATGGGGGTGTCACTGCCCAAGCGTTTACGTCTTTGGTATTTTTGGATCAACTCCTCTTTGCTTAACAAGCCACTTTGAATCATCCGCACTATGAAAGAACCAGTCCCAGTGAAGGGGTCTAATATATGCACACCTTCACTGCCAAGTCGCTTGCCGAACTCTGCTTGCAAAACATCATTGACACTGTGGATGATGAAGTCCACCAACTCAATGGGGGTGTAAACTATGCCGAGCTTCTTCTGCAGATTAGCAAAGGCACGGCTGAAAAACTTATCATATAGTTCCACTATCAATGCCTGTTTAGCGGCTGGGGTTTCCAAACCGAAAGCATGGCGTTTGACATCATGATAAAACTTATCCAAGGTTTCGGCTTCTTTGTCCAACCTCTCGGGTGCTAAGGCATTGAGAACCTTGTCCATTGCCTGAGAGACAGGATTGTTGGTGGCAAAATCAGCACCAGCAAAGACCGCATCAAAGACCGGCTTGGTGATGAGATGTTGGGCTAACATTTCTATGGCGTCCTCATCGGTGATTAACTTGTTCAAGTCATCACGAATCTCTTGGAGGAATTTATTAAATGCCCGATGGGCATCGGACTGCTCATCTTTGATGGCGGTCTTGATGCGGGTCATGTGGTTATCTGCAATATCTTTGATGTCATTAGCCCAGTCAAGCCAAAAGGTGCGGGTGCCGCACTTCTCAACTAGCTTATCCATTATGGCTTTAGTGACCTCATCATTGACGAACAAATATTCGGACTTAGCGGACTCTTGCACTGAACGGGTGCCTTCTATGTCTTTGCCAATACTCATAGAATATTCATCCGTCTCGGGCTTTTTCTGCAGACCTGATGGCAAACTATCACTCGTGTAATATTCAATTTCTATTTTGTCGCTGATGTCCTCGCCCAATCCGCCTTGGTTGATCTTCATATCCAAGTTCTTATCATGGGAACGCAATGCATTCAAGACCTGCCACAGAGATTTATATTTGGAGTGGTTTTTCAAAGCCGTCTCTGGCGGCACACCTGGTGAGATAGCCACTGGTAAAATTACATAGCCCAAGGTCTTGCCATCAGCTTTACGCATGGCACGTCCCACTGCCTGCACTATGTCAATTTGCGACTTGCGTGGATGCATGAAAATAATCGCATCCAAAGTTGGCACATCCACTCCTTCCGACAAACATTTAGCATTGCTCAAGATGCGACAATAATCTCCCGCTGGGTTGGCTTCAAGCCAGTTTAATCTCTCCTGTCTCTTATTGGCATCATAAGTCCCATCAACATGGTCTAACTCGCAATGGACATCCCGTTCGTCTGCTGGCGTGGCGACTTGATTCTTCTCTTGATATTTTTTATATTCGTCAATTATTTTGGGGAACTCTTCGACCACCGCTTTTGATGATTTGATCGTCCCGCAAAATGCCACCGCTCGCTTGATGGGCTGCAAGTCATAAGATAAATCTTTCTGGGAGTGGCGTTTGGTGAGGGCTTTGTAGCAGCCGATGACTTTTGTCGCATCGTCCAATTTCAAAGTGCTGTCCTCGTCCTTCAATCTTTGCTGTAAAGAATCGCTTACCACTTGCTCGTCCATGGCTAAGATAATCACCTTGTAATCACACAAAAGCTCTTTGGCGACCGCCTCATCAAAAGATAACTCATACAGGGTGTCGCCATACAAACTTTCATCATCCATAGACAATAAAAGTGCCTCGGCTTCTTTAGCTTTCTCTTTGACTTTGTCGGAATAAATCTTCGGTGTTGCCGTCATATATAAGCGACGTTTGCCAGCCACTTTGCTATTGTCGTGAACCTTGGTGAATTCGGACTCGTCGGCACCTTCAATATTAGCTCCAGTGGTGCGGTGTGCCTCGTCACAGATAATCAACTCCGCCTCTGGCAAATTATACTTTTTCTGGGCTTGGCTGATAACCTCTATGGAGTGGTAGGTCGTGTAGATTATGTTGAGTTTGTCGGGATGCAATAGGAACTTGCTTGCTAAGGATTTAGCATTGGTGGTTGCTGGATAAGCTAGATCATACTGGTTCAGTTCCAGAGTATCTTGGTCGGGCTTGCGGGTGCCTACAGTCACATCCGAACAAGTGGCGTAGGCATTCAATTGCAAATCCGAGTCATTAGCCCATTCACGAATTGTTTGTGCCATTAGTGCTAAAGATGGCACAAGATAAAGCACCAACTTGCCTTTGCCCGCCAACTTTTCTGCTATCTTCAAACTCGTAAAGGTCTTGCCACTGCCGCAAGCCATTATTAATTTGCCACGACTGTCTTCTTTTTGCAATCCCGCACATACTTTTTTTAGTGCTTCTTGTTGATGCGGTCGCATCTTCTTTTTGGGCTTTAATACTACTGTATCAGAGTTGGCAGATTTATTCCAATCAATACCGCTGTTGAAAATATTCTCTTTAGTTATTCTGGTGAAGGGCTTGGCTGAGTTCTTTATGAGATCATCAGAGTTCTTGCCCAAACCACCATCAGTGGTGTCGGCTAATATGAGACGGCTAAATGCTGGATCGGCAGCTGCAGAAGCTACAAAAGAATCAATTTCATCTCTGGGTACATTTTTGCCTTCAAGGAACTTGCATTGAATGGCGGTGTACTTGTCGTCGGCTTTGTTCTTGGCGACTAGATCAATGCCCCTGTCTTGAATTGGCTGTCCCTGTTCTTTAGCCCAGTCAGCAAAGAACCAAACTTCACTAAATTGTGGTGTATATACTGGGTCATTGAGCAAAAGCTTGCGAATCACTTTTTCAAATAACTTGCCCTGCTCAGTGGTATTCTGTGACTCATTGCGGAATGTATTCAGCAAGTTTTCTATGCTACTTTTATTACTTTGATTACTGGGGTTACTCATGATCTTATTTTACTATTTAATCACATAAAACAAGTGTGCCGCACCGCCAATCGGTTTATTCTTGTAACTTCTCTTGCCCTATAGTAATAACACAGCAATAGCACGTCCTATCAAATGTCCAAATTCCAATAAGTTATGGTATTATACAATCACAACAATTAAAGGGGGGTGTATGCTATAATATGGACATCAAGCATGTTGATGCAACATTGCATTGTGTGTTATTGTGTCTTTTATCTAGATGCAATCTAATATTTGGGCGGTTAGTCCAGATATTATTTATAAATTAAACTAAATTAACCTAGGAAGTA
>JAAOII010000059.1 GCA_015163845.1 Candidatus Portiera sp. | reverse complement strand
TTCGTTGTTCTTGCGTAAGAGCTTAACCATCTTGAGCATGTCGGCTGGTGGTTCTGCTTTGAGATTGATTTCTCTTTCATTGCCACCTGATTTATAGGTGAATGCCAAAGCTACTGCATGCAATGCTGGGTGAGAGAAGCCTCTAATATAATCTCGCAGTTCATCATCAATGTTTGGTGGCAACTTCTTATGCCAACCATAAAAGCCATCACCAATTATGGGAAATCCGACCGACTGCATATGGGTTCTAATTTGATGAGTTCGTCCTGTCTCCAAAGCAACATCTAATAACGCATGAGTTACAAACTTTTCCTTGACCCTAAAGTGTGTCACCGCACTTCTTGCCCTAGCTGGAACTGCACCACGACTATAAGTCAGCATGCGTAATCTGTTGCGCGGGTCTCTGCCTATCGGGGCATCAATCTTACCCCCACTAATAGGCACACCCTCAACTAAAGCCAGATAGTCGCGTTTCACTTCTCTGTTCTTAATCATCTCCTGCAGAATGTTATGGCTCTGAAGATTCTTTGACACCAACAGCAGCCCAGAAGTTCCACGATCCAAGCGATGCACCAGACCAGCGCGTGGCAAGTCCTTCTGTTCACTGCGATAGGCGAGAAGATAATTTAGTAGAGTGTTGTCTGGGTTCCCAGCTCCTGGATGAACCACCAAGCCAACGGGTTTATTGATGATGAGCATATCGTCATCCTCATAGACAACTGCCAACTCACTCTCTTGTGGCAGATCATGAATCGCCTGGACTAAGGTGGCAGAAATGCTTATGTGCTCTTTCCCATGGACTGAGGAAGAAGGTTTTACTTTTTCGTCATTAACTTTGACTTGCCCACCCTTTATCCAATCTTGAATGGTAGAACGTGATACATCAGGAAAGCACTCCGCCAAGAAGCTATCCACACGTTGTTGTTTAATGTCAGAGACCCTTAGGTCTCTAACACTCAAAGATACTATGAAGGTAAGAGATCCCGACATAGTAGGTTATTGTAGCTATGAACTACTTAAGATAAAGAACTCTTTACCAAGTCCGCAAAACCCTTTTGGAGTTTATCTAAAATCTCTGGGTTTTTATCACCTACTTTCTCACCATCCAAAATGTTTGCCTGACTTATGTCACGCACCGAGCTAAGCACCAATACTTCACCAGCTGATTTAACCTCGTCCAAAGTGAAAGGTCTTTCCACATAATCCAATCCTTGATTCTTGCAGACCTGCTCCATTCCCATGACACTGATGCTGGGTAACATATAATCTGCTGGTGGATGAGTTACCACCTTGCCTTCTGGATCTATAATAGCTAATGCAGAAGAAGAACATTCCAAAGCAATACCATCTTTAATCAAAACCACTTCATTGCAGTTACCATCTTCTACTACGGATTGCTTAGTTAAAACATTACCTAACAAGTTGACGGTCTTATATTTACATAGTCCCCAGCGATTATCTTGGCGGCTGGCTAACTTCAACCCTTTGGGCTTAAGCTGTGGGCAAGGAGTTGCCATAAGAAAAATAGTTGGTTTGATTTCCTCTTTGGGGAATTCGTGAGATCTTGCCTCATAGGCCCCACGGCTAATTTGTAAGTAAACTAATGACATGCCATTTTCCAATCCATTCTCATGAATAAGTTTACGCATATCTTCCAGTAGAAAAGACCAATCATTCTCAGGGAATTGTAGACCATCCAAGCTGTTAGTTATTCTCCAATAATGTTTATCATACATAAATGCCTTGGCATCAATAAACTTTATTACGTCGTATACTGCGTCCCCAAATAGGAACCCACGATCAAGAGGACTAATCCTTGCCTCATCCAGAGGAAGGGTAGAACCATTAATAGATACTTTTATTACCATAGCATCATTATAACAATTTATATTGCTATTCCTCCCTTAAACTATTACAAAAATACAGAGATTTTTGCTAACGACTGCCGCTTAAT
>JAAOII010000058.1 GCA_015163845.1 Candidatus Portiera sp. | reverse complement strand
GTTAATAAGGCAGTAAGACGATTCATATTATCCAACACTCCAGATTCTGCTGAACTTGAATCCTCCTCATAATTGGACTTGCCTTCTATGATATCCACACAACCTTGCAAAGTATCTGTTAGGTCTCCAGAATTGCTCAAGCGACTATGTTCCTCTTCAAGACGTTTATATTCATCTGGTTTTAATGAATTCTTTGCCAATTCATCTAACTCATGCTTCAACAAATCACGCGTGCGTGCATCCGACTTGCCTAATTCATGAAGTTGGGCAAGCTCCTGCTGCATAACTGATAATGAAGCATACTCTTGTCTGTATTTGAGCACCAGATCTTGCATCTTGCCATAATCATCAATAAACGATACATGATTCTTTTTATCTAATAGATTTTGATGAGCATGCTGTCCATGTAAGCACACTACTAAACCCCCGAGTTCTTTGATGTCTTCCAGAGTAACTGGAGTTCCATTTATGAATGCGCGTGAACCACCTCCAGAAGATATTATGCGTCTCAATAAGCATTCTTCGCCCTTGAGCAGTTCTTTAGAATCCAACCATTGTTTGGCAGTATCAAGTTTGGTGATATCAAAAATGGCATTAATTTCGGCTTTACTTGAATCCTCCTTGACTAAATTAGGGCTACCTCTTTCACCGAGAACTAAGCCCAAGGCATGAATCATTATTGACTTGCCAGCACCACTTTCACCACTGATCACACTGAGCCCGCCATTGAAGTCAAGAGAGACATTATCCACCAACACAAAATCACGGATACTTAAATGAACTAACATAAGAAATATTTTACCTGAAGTAGCCCAGACCTATTCTTCATAATAATTACTTTTAGCGAGTTGTTGTGATTGCTTTTGCCGATGACTTAATGCACTATTAGTGCGTTTAAGATTGTTTAGCAGGTCAGATGCATTCTCCATTACCAGTGTTTCAAATAACTTGATCTGCTCGGTGCTGTCATTCAAGCAGGGTATATATTCAAACTCTAAACCACCCGACTCCATAAATTTTTTGCGATTTTCGTCATCTATCTCTTCCAAGGTCTCCACACAATCTGTAGCAAATCCAGGGCAGATGACTACAACATTCTTAATGCCTTGCTTAGGTAGTAACTCCAAGGTCTTATCTGTGTAGGGTTGCAACCACTTAGAACGACCAAAGCGTGACTGAAAACATACCTTGTATTCGGAACTCTTAAGTCCTAATTTTTCTGCTACCAAACGTGCTGTCTTGTGGCACTGGCAGTGATAAGGGTCGCCCTGTAGCAAGGATGATAGAGGCATACCATGAAATGAGAAGATTAGTAATTTGTTCTTGCTCATGCCTTTATTTCTGCCTTTATTCCTGCCTGTAATTTTGTCTTTACTGCTGTTTTTATGAAACTGCTTGACTGATTTCGCTAAAGCATTAATATACGCCGGATTATCATGATAAGAAGTGACCATGCGTAAATCTGGGACCAAGCGCCATTGCTTTAGTTCAGCCGCAACCGCATCAAAAACTGAAGCAACTGTGCTACAAGAGTATTGAGGATAAAGTGGTAAGACCAGTAGTTTAGTAATATTATGTTGTTGCAGTTGATTCATTGCATAAGTTATATTTGGCTTGGAATAACTCATACCTAACTCTACTATTATATTTGCAATATTTTTATTGGTTTTTTTTGTTAGTAGCTCGCGCAGCTTATTAACCAAACCAAAGGAATAGGTATTTAATGGGGAGTCGCCATCACTCCAAATAGATCTATAGGCAGATGCTGATTTGGGAGCACGAATAGGAATTATGATGCAATTCAGTAAAAATTTCCAAGCCAATGATTTATTTTCTATCACACGTTGATCATTCAGGAACCTACGTAGAAAAGGTCTAAGGCCAGCAGCCGTTGGTGCAGTTGGGGTTCCCAGATTAACTAAAAGTATGCCCAGCTTATCTTCACCATGGCTATAGTTAACTGCTCCTCTATATACAGATTTTATAGTCATGTCCAAACACGCACTACTCAGAGTTATTAGTAGCAGATAGCTGTTCACCCAAATTGGGTAAGAGTTCTATTACTATAGTTTGTAAGAAGTCACGTGAATAAACATCTTTGTCAATTATTACGCCATCCCAAACAATGATATCCAAGTCAATAATCCTAGGTTCATCTGAACTTATTGACTCACGCCCCATTTGCTGTTCAATTTGTTTGAGTTGTTTACGCAACTCTTCTTGCGTAAGTTGTGTATTTAGCAAACATCCAGTGTTGATGAAGTCCGGTTGCTCACCCACAACATCAACTGGTTTGGTGTGTAGAGACCGCGCTTTTTTAACTAAGTTAAACATTTCATCTAGCTTTGCCATGGCATTAGGTATATTATCTTGCGGTTTTATGTTTGAACCCAAAGCAACAATAACTTCAGTCATTGGCGACACGTCAGTCACTAATCATTTGAGCCACTTATGGATACACCTACAGAATCACTGAATCTTAAGGCGCCGGGCTTTTCTACTTTAACCTTAGCAGCTATTGCTAAGGGAGCTTCTAGGGCTATGGCAAGAATTGCTGCT
>JAAOII010000003.1 GCA_015163845.1 Candidatus Portiera sp. | reverse complement strand
TTGATTGCGGCTGCCCGCTTATCAAGTAGATTTAGTAGCTCTTTGGTGTGTTTATCTTGTGCCTTGAAAAGCCCACCTATTGTAGGTTTCGTTTTAATATCCCAATAGCCATAGTGCAGGTAATCAATACCACCGAGAGCACGGGTAATCTCTAACCCAAAATCCTTGCTATCCATTATTGTGCCTTTTTTGTATTTTTGTTTATGTTTTTAGTTTTTTTTTGTTTGCCCTGTAGATCCTATGTGTCGTGATAGATATATTGCTTGGAATATCAAGAAAAGTAAAGTGAATGATAGTTGCCCATAAAGTTTGAAGGCAACCCAAGAAGATTCACTGTACTGAGTAAAAACAAACAAATTAGCAGCACCCGAGAATAAGAAAAATATAGCCCACATGTTAGTCACACTTAACCAGACCTCTCGTGGTAATTCAATTTTAGAACCCATCAATCTTTCCATTAAGGGGGCTTTACCGATATACTTACTGCCAAAGCATACTAATGCAAGAACCCAAGTCGCAATGGTAGGTTTCCATTGTATGAGAAGGGGCTGACGGAAGAATAGAGTGGCTCCCCCGAATATCAACAGTAGAATGAAAGTGAACAGGTGCATCTTGTCCACCTTGCGAAAGATGAGCCAATTACCAGTAACTAATAAAGCACTTCCGACAATCAGCCAAGCAGTGGCGTAATAGATATCGTCAGTCATAAAATAGGCGGCCACAAACGCGATTATAGGTAAAAAATCTAAAAATAGTTTCATAACTTAATTATAGAACATTCCCAACAAATTATTGGCAGGGAATGTTCTATAATGGACTTACGAGTTAATCGGGCAGTCGCTCCCTAGGTTATCCAGTTCTATTTTATAGTGTGGATTAATAGTGGAGAGGAAAGTCCGGGCTTCATAGAGCAGGGTGCCGAGTAAGATCGGGAAGCGTGAGCTTACGGAAAGTGCCGCAGAAAATATACCGCTACTGCTTGTCAGTAGTAAGGGTGAAAAGGTGTGGTAAGAGCGCACCGCGTCGTTGGAGACAATGATGGCAGGGTAAACCCCACCTGAAGCAAGATTAAACAGCATCCATTACTGTTGCTCGCAGTGGATGTGGGTAAATCGCTTAGATGAATGGCTGTCTACAACAGAACCCGGCTTACAGATTAACTCGTCTTTTTATATCCGCTCATCCTATATAGCAACCTACTACTAGAATTAGCTAGCTAATGCCTAGATAGGGCGCCGAGGATATATATTGCAGTGTATTAGTGTGTTATTGCCCAGAATCTATAAAAATCTATCAATAAAAACTTATGCCAAGAGCTCGCTTGGTAGCAGTGCGATTATTGATGCGACTCATCCAGTTACGGATGTTTTTGTATTCACTTATTAATATGCCGTAGTTTTCGGGATTACGGATCGTAAAGAATAAAGCAATGTCAGCAATGGAGAATTCCTCAGAGATGTAGGCACGGTTCTTAAGCCAGCTATCTATCTTTTTGAATGATTGTTTGAGGTTCTGAGTGCATTTTGCCCGGATCTTAACGTCTTGAGTAGAATCATAAAAAATGCTAAGGGCATGTATAGTTCGTTCTTGCCAGAATATCCACTGTAAGGTGCTGGCATGCAGTGCCGGTGTTTCGGGGATTAACTTTTTTGTTTCAAAGCCAAGATAGCACAAAATAGCAGCGGAACCAAAGAGAGAAACATTATTTTTGCCCGGCCGCCTATCAATTAATACAGGCACATCACCCCATGGATTGAGTTTCTTTAATTCTTTTGCTACTAAGCGAGAATTTGGGTTTGATGGAATTAGATGATAACTACTTTTTGCCTCTTCTAAAAATAGTATAGGAGCCAAAGCATTACCCTTTGCCCAAGCGTATAATTCAAAATCTGCCATTAACTTGACAACTCCAGTTCTTTAATTTTATCTAATACCTCATTGACATGATTGGGAATTTTCACTTTCCGCCATTCATGTTTTAGGACTGAACTCTTGTCAAAGATGAAAGTGCTACGTTCAATTCCTCGGACTTTCTTACCATACA
Source organism: Candidatus Portiera sp. (assembly GCA_015163845.1). Classification (GTDB taxonomy): domain Bacteria; phylum Pseudomonadota; class Gammaproteobacteria; order CBDBNL01; family JAAOII01; genus JAAOII01. The sequence continues at coordinate 5,860 of JAAOII010000003.1, read as the reverse complement.
TGTTCTTGTCTTTCATGACATTAAACATATTGCAGATTTTTTCTTCTGGATCTGCAAGTAGAGGGAAAGGGAATTGATACTTATCCGTAAATTTGTTATGGGCTGCTAGAGTATCACGCGATACACCAATCACTTCGGCATTATGCTTCTTGAACTCTGGATATAATTTACTGAAATCCAGTCCTTCAGTGGTGCATCCAGACGTATTGTCGCGAGGATAAAAATACATTACCAAGTTTTGACCAGAATATTTATTAATCGAAAACTCTCCAGTCGTTGAATCTCCAGAAAAGTTTGCAACTTTCTTATTGATTTCAATCATTACTCTTATTATAACTCATTCCCAATTATATATGGAGTATTATACTGGTCTATGGATTGCTGAAATTAGCTCGGTATTTTATAGAGAAGGAAGGAGATGATGAGAGGGCTTTAGTAGTATTGGGGATAACTCCATCTGCACGCAACTTTTTAATTTGTAAGTTATAGGGTTGACTCCCTAATGGGAAGGCGATCTTCATATCACTGCGAATTACTCTATGCCAAGGTAGGTTGCGGTATTGTTTTTTGTTAGGATGTTTTGCTAAGGAACTTAGACATTTTGCAACCTGCCTTGCATAGCCAGGGTAACCTAAGCAGTCAGCAATATCTTTATAGGTAGTTATTTTTCCTTTGGGAACTGCCGCTATGGTCTCATAGACCATTTCACAGAAGTCATGCATATTGCTATTTGATTCTATGTATTATCTAAGATCTATTTGAATAGTGATTTCAATTTATCTTTCCAACTCTGTGAATTTGGCGAGTGGTTTACTTTATCTTGATTGAGGTTGCTCTTGAGTTCATTAACTAATTCAATCTGCTTCTTACTTAAATTTACCGGGGTTTCAACCTTAACTTCAACCAAAATATCACCCTGCCCAGATTTACCTAAACGAGGCATGCCTTCTCCACGCAGGCGTAAAATCTTGCCATTTTGTGAGCCAGCTGGTATATTCACCTTGACTCGCTTACCACTCATAGTTGGAAGTTCTATTTTTGAACCCAAGGATGCATCAAACACATCTACTGGCATGGAGCAATAAAGATCACTGCCATTGCGTTCATATAGAAAGTGTGGCTTAACATTGATCCAGACGTAAACATCACCAGGAACTAGATCGCCATGAGTTGCCTCTGAGCGCAAGGCCATTTTGTCGCCATCATTAATTCCAGCAGGAATTTTAACTTGTAATGATTTGCTACGCATTTTTGTGCCACCACCATTACATGACCGACATGTTTCTTCTATGATACTACCTCTGCCACCACAACTAGAGCAAGTTTGTTGCAACTGCATGAAACCATTGCCGCTTATGGTGACTCCTTTACCGCCACAACGTGTGCAATTTTTGACAGATGTGCCATCTTTGGCGCCATTGCCTTTACATTCATTACAAGTGTCATGGACCTGAATGTTAAAAGTGTGCTCACATCCTTTATAGGCATCTTCAAACTCTAGGTTAATTTTATATTGTAAGTCATTAGCACGTTGTTGACGTCTTCTTCCTCCGCCAAAAACATCAGAGAAATTACCTGCTTTTCCACCAAAGACGCTATCAAAGATGTCCCCTAAGTCATTGAAGTTAGAGTAGTCGCTAGATCCTCCTCCATTTACTCCTTGGTGCCCAAAAGAATCATATTTCTGACGTTTTTCTGCATCTCCCAGAACACTGAATGCCTCATTCATTTCTTTAAATTTCTTTTCTGCCTCTTTATCTCCCTGGTTTTTGTCAGGATGATATTTTATTGCCAGACGGCGATATGCCTTCTTAATGCTCTCTGCCGAGGCATCTCTTTCAACCCTGAGTGTTTTATAGTAGTCCAATTGTGCCATATTATGCGATTATATATTATCTAGTTAGCTCTTGTTATTTAATATGGGGGCGAATTCTTAATAATCAAGGCAATTCGCCAATAATTTTCTATGTCTAATGATTTTTATTCCAGTTCTTGAGTTGCAAGTTATTGGATGCCAAGGTTAATTATTTTACCTTTAGCCGCTTTAGCATCTTCAATGTCATGAGTTACGAGAACACAGGGAATTTTGGCTTTTATAGTATGGGAGAAAACGAATTGGCGAAGTTTTTGACGTAAAGAGGAATCTAATTTGTTGAATGGTTCATCTAGAAGAATGGCTTGGGGTTTTGCTAGTAAAGCCCGCATGAGTGAGATACGTGATCTTTGTCCACCAGATAAGGTTGCTGGATCTTTAGAACCAAAGCCGCTCATGCCGGCATCTGCCAAGGCCTTTTCAACCAGTGTCTGTCTTTCTTTACGCCCAATCCCCTGTGGGATGCTAAAAGCCAAATTGGTGCCTACAGACATATGCGGGAATAATAAATCATCTTGAAATAATATACCAACTTGCCTTTTCTCTGGCAAAGTTTCAGTTATATCATTGTCATTAAGTAATACTCGCCCTTCTTGGCTAAACTCATTCGGTAGATTGCCACAGATAAAGTTTAGTAAAGATGATTTGCCAGAGCCACTAGCTCCCATAATAGTAACTACATCCCCATCTTTGATTTTGAAGGATAGAGGTCCGACGATTGTGTTGCCATCCAATGCTATAGAAACATCGCGTAACTCTAAAGAATATTTTTGTCTCATACTGTCAGTTCTGTGTATATATGGTTGCAGTTTTTTATTGCAATTTCTGCTGTTGCTAAAGAATACTTTTGTCTCATACTGCCAGTCCTTTTCTATTGCGCGCTTGGATGTTGGGGAGAGCTAGTGCTATTATGAATACTACGCAGGGTAGGAGTGCCTGGAAAACGGAAGTTACACTAATAATGCGTCTATCGCCACTAGATGCGAGAGCAACCATCTCAGTAGTTAGAGAGCTAATTCTGCCGCCGCCAGGTATCAAAGTTGGTAGGTACTCGCTTATACTGACAGCAAAGCCAACTGCGAAAGCATAAATGATTGGTCTGAAAAGCATTGGTAGTTTGACTCTTAGCAATGTCTTAAGTTTAGAGTTTCCTAAGGCATAAGATATCTGCTCATAACGACTGTCAAACCTAATGTAGGGTAGGTAAAGTATAAGAAGTATATAAGGCATAACATATAGCCAATGAGCCCAAGCAACCCCCCAAAAGTTCTTCATTTCAAGATGGATCAGGAGCAGGTCAAAACCAAATAAGAATATGATCTGGGGAACTAGTAAAGGAATATAAAACCAGAAGGTTTGGATCTTTTTATGTTTATTAAATTCAAGAAGAGATATGACGATGAATAAAGAAAACAAAGTTACTAGTGTAGCTATGAAAAAGCTATTAGTGAGAGAAGAACATAGCCCACAATCCGCCCAGTTATCTACGCCTAGCTTAGTGGGTAGGATGGATGGGAAACGCCAAGTCAAACTAAACGACCAAATAATCATCATAAGTAAAGACGCAAAAGCCATCACGGAAACACTAAACAATATCAGATAGGAGAATGCTTTAGTTATATGCATGCCATATCCTCGTCCACCCCCGCTTATGATGTAATAATTCCAAAGAGATGAAATTATTTTTTCTACTAGCCACCAACTAGCTATTACTGCAAAGATGATTGCTATTAGTAGTAACCCGCCAGCAGCTGCAACTAATCGCCTTTCTAAGTTAGGATCATTAAATAAATCAAGTAGCATTATTACGAAAGGTGGCGGTGCGTTGGGAGCAACAAAAACGGCTATGTCTACAACACTCAACGAAAATATTAGGACTATGGCTATAGGCAATTTGATACGGGCATATACTTGGGGGAAAATGACTCTAAACCATGCCGTATAAGGGTGATAGCCCATTGAGCGAGCTACAACCATAGAGTTGGCAACATTGAGTTGAGTCAAAGCACCATTGATTATGAATAAAAAGAAAGGTATTTCCTTGAGACACAAAGTCAAAATTAATACTAGGCCATAACTATCTGGCATTATTATTAGATTGGGAGGGGTATCCCAGCCAACGATAGAGGCGATTATACGAAATATGAACCCACTGGGGGCTAGCAAGAAGGCGATTCCTGCAGCTATGCTAAGGTGAGGAATGGCAAGTATGGGGGCTAAGGTATTTTGTAGTGCCTTGTATATTCCACTGGTATAAAAAGTTGCAGTTATGAATATTGCTAAAGAGCAAGAAAGTAGTGATGCTGTGACGCCTGTGAATAGAGTGAGAGATATCGCCTTGCTCAATCCTGGCCTAGCAAATAAGTCATGCCAAGGGTCTAAGCTAAAGGAAGTAAAACCCAGTGGTGGGAAATAGCCGAAGGCCGGCAGAATTGCCCAAGTTAGCCCAAAAGCTATGGGTAGAAGGAACAAAATGGCTAAGCACCACGCAGGGTATGCACGCACCAATTTATGCTCCAGGAATGGAGAAAAACTTCTAAAACTTATCATATAAAGGGATATTAATATTCGGCATGCCTAAGCAAACCTGTTAGTTAATTATACCTTATCAAAGATAAGAATTTAACGCACAAGGGGCTAGATATCCCCCAATAATTGGATTAGTTCTTTAGTTGTGCTAGGAAGTGTTTTTCTGAGTAGATTTTTATTTTGCAAGGAGAGCTTCCTCTGCCTCTTTTCTATACTTTTCATCTAACTCTTTTCTATGCTTTTCCAAAAGTGCCATTGCTCTTTTTGGTGGGGGGGGGAAAGGTTTAGTTATAAACTCGACTCCTTGTGCCTTCATTTCTTCTATTTTCTTATAGATATTCGCTATATACTTTTCAGGATCCTTTGCATATTCTTCGTCCAGCTGATTACGTATCCGCCGACACTCTTCTACAATAGTTTCTTCTTTATGCTCTATAGTTTTCATAGTATCCACATTATAAGATAAATCTTGGGATTTGTCAAAATAATTAGTAGATTCTTCTCTAACATTAGCAGGTTCATTCATATAGTTCCTCAAGAAGTCACCTGGCGTGCATATTATAGGAGGACGATAACCATGTTTTTTTATCACTCGTATCATTTCCTTTTTCTTTTTATCATTAGCTAGGTCTTTCATATTGCAGGTTACAAGATAATTAATCCCATAAATGCAAGCGGCTGCTAGAATAAGTGCATCATTTTCTGCTTTTGCTTTAAAGATCTTTTCTTTCATAAAATCATCAGCAAGTTCTTTAATTTCTGAAGCGAAGTTCAGTACTTTTATACCATCCACTAGATTCTTGCGTCGTGCAACATTTGCAGGGTTGCCCAATGAAATCTCTTCGCTAACAGTCCATGATATGAACAGATTGAAACCCTTCAAAGACCTAAATAATTTGCTAGAGTCCTCTTTATATCCTAATATCTTCTTGGAGTCCCTATCAGTGGGTGGCGATACGGCATTGCTGATTACATTAGTATCAGCTAATATTGATGGCTGATATTTGTTAATGATTTCCATAATTTATATATGGGGACAATTTTCTATATATCAACCTCTAAATGCAAACTTTCTTCCGGTTAATTAAAAAATGCAGTTTGTATGGTCATGAAAAATCTTTTATGCTAATATTCACTTATATACATAATTGCATAGATTTCAGGTAAAATATTATTTAATTATTATGAAGTATTCTATTATTAAGCTATAACAGGCAAGCAACAGGCAATCCTGAAAAGGCAACAACCCCCAAAACTAATTATTATGAAAAACATTATCTCTTATATACGCAAATCAAACTATAACTTGCGTAGCACTCAACTCTTAGCAACTTTATTAGTCAGCATTTCTTTAGCCGCCTGTGGTGGCGGCGGAAGTAGCAGCACTCCACCTCCACCTCCAACACCAATTTCACAACCTCAAACTTTAACTCACATTATCAGCTCAACTGGAGTGAC
>JAAOII010000057.1 GCA_015163845.1 Candidatus Portiera sp. | reverse complement strand
TACCACAAGATGGTAAATTACTCGCTTGTGATATTGACGCCACCAACCCCAACAAGGCATTGCCTCATTGGAAAAAAGCTGGAGTTGCCGATAAGATTGATTTACAGATTACTCCAGCAGTTGAGTATTTGGAATCACTTAGTGACTCGTCATCCTCCAAGTTTGACATGGCTTTTGTGGATGCGGATAAGGGCAACTATCAAACCTATTATGATCTAATAATTCCTATGTTGAGACCAGGAGGCATCTTGGTAATGGATAATACCCTATGGCGGGGAGAAGTTTCTGACGCCAGCATCAATAATGCTCAGGTGCAAAACTTCAGAGAACTCAACCAGAAAATTGCCACAGATGATAGAGTCATCCATTGCTTACTACCCTTGGCTGATGGAATGACTTTGATAAGTAAAAAATAGCTAAAGTATTAATGTTAATGGACTCTAATCAACTATTCATAGGTAACTATGGTACGAGGTCAATTTGTTTGGAAAAAGGTCAAGGTGCCTATGTCCAAGACACCAATGGCAAGAAGTATTTGGATTTTGGTTGTGGCGTAGCAGTTAACTCCTTGGGCTATAGCCACCCGACCTTAGTTAATGCTTTGAAGCTTCAAGCAGACAAGATTTGGCATACAAGTAATTTATATCTCAACCAGCCATCTTCTGCCTTAGCTCAAGAACTCACATCAAGAACTTTTGCTGACAAAGTATTCTTTTGTAACTCTGGGCTTGAGGCAAACGAAGCAGCACTCAAATTGGCACGTAAAAGAGGCAATGAAATTAACCCACAGAAAAACCGCATAGTATGTTTTACTGGTGCCTTTCACGGACGCTCTCTATTCACCTTGTCTCTTGGCGGCAAAGAAGAACATCGCAAGCCCTATGCTCCTCTACCAGATGCCATCACGCGAGTGGAGTTTAATAATTCTGCTGGGTTACAAGAAGCATTCAATGAAGTGGGCGATGATGTTTGTGCTGTTATCATTGAGCCGATACAAGGCGAGGGCGGGGTAAATGTTGCTTCTCCTGAATTACTCAAACTGGCAAGATATCTAAGCGATGAGTATAATGCTTTGCTAATTTTTGATGAGATTCAATGTGGCATGGGTAGAAGCGGAGGATTATTTGCTTACATGGATTATGCTATTCAGCCCGACTTAATGACCTGCGCCAAGGGTTTAGGTGGAGGATTTCCCATAGGTTGTTTGTTGGCTAACGAAGCGGCAGCTCAGTCGTTTTCTGCTGGCAATCATGGTAGCACTTTTGGTGGCAATGCTTTAGCAGCTACTGTTGCTTGCGAAGTTATCAAGATAATGGATGATGATAAGTTTTTAGCAAATGTCCAAACAATGGGAGAGCTATTAGCAGAAGAGTTAGCACTTCTCAACAAAGAGTTTAATTGCTTCAGTGAGATAAGAGGTAAGGGCTTATTATGGGGTTGCCAACTTACTGATAAATACCTAGATAGCAAGGGCAATAAGAAGGGCAGCAAATTCTTAGAGAAGTGCAGAGCGGCTGGGTTATTACTTCTATTAGCTGGGTCTGGGGATGTCTTGCGTTTTGCTCCACCTCTCATCATCAGCAAAGGACAACTCATGGAAGCCATAGAACTACTGCGAAATGCTCTCAAAGATTTTTAGAGGAGTTCCAAAAAACTATCTAGGAAGCTATAAATCATCTATAAATCCCCTATAAATCAACTATAAAGTCCCCTCATAAAAACATAAAATGTTGTTTCTTGTCATAGGTATATTACTCTTGTTGTCGCAAGCACCGGCCTTGTGGGCAAAACATGTCCTAAAGAAACATAGCAAACCCCATAGTAATTTACCCGGCACTGGCAAACAATTATTCACTCATCTAAAGCGTAAGTTTAAGCTCAAAGACCTCAAACTAGAAGAAATCTCATCTGCCAACTCGCGTAATTCTATAAGTGGTGATCACTTTAATCCATTAACCAATACTGTCTATCTAAGTTCACAAAACTTCCAAGGCAAATCACTGACGGCAGTTGCAGTAGTAACTCATGAGTTTAGCCATGCTTTGCAATTTAGTGAGGGTTCGCAACTGCTGGTGACAAGGACTCAAATGGCGCAACTAGCAGCCCTACTCAACAAAATAGTATCAGTCATACTTGTTGGAGCATTAATTGTTTCATTTATTTTCCCACCGATATTAATCATAGCTGGAATTGGCTGGATACTCAGTTTTCTATTTTCTGTCCTGATACATATTGTCACTCTACCAGTAGAGTTAGATGCAAGCTACAATAGAGCGCTCCCCATATTAGAGGAGGGAGGATACTTACAACCACAGGACTTAGATAAGGTAAAACAAATATTAGCCGCTTGTGCTTATACATATGTGGCCCAGGCATTGGCGTCATTTATCACTCTGTTGTTTATCATATTCCGTCGCGGTCGCCCATTTTAATATGTATAAAACATACTTATTAACCGGGTTACTTTTTAGTACATCTTAACTTTATCGCATTTAGTTAGATTATCTATAAGGCACCTCTGCTTTGTCTCTCAGGCATTGGCGTCATTTATAACATTGTTGTTTATCATATTCCGTCGCGGTCGCCCATTTTAATATATGTATAAAACATACTTATTAACCGGGTTACTTTTTCGTACATCTTAACTTTATCGCATTTAGTCAGATTATCTACTTGCCATCTCTGCGTTCCATGCATTGGCGTCATTTATAACATTGTTGTTTATCATATTCCGTCGCGGTAAACCATTTTAATATGTATAAGATACACTTATTAACCGGGTTACTTTTTCGTACATCTTAACTTTATCGCATTTAGTTAGATT
>JAAOII010000056.1 GCA_015163845.1 Candidatus Portiera sp. | reverse complement strand
TGAATTATTTAGCGATATTTTTAGTGATGTTCCTCAAGAGTTACCAGCTGAAGAAATTAATTTACCACCTCCGGTGCCTAAATCCACTAAATGTTATGAGTTATCTGGCTATGCTACATCTGCAACTGCATTAAATGATTTAAGAATATTAGATACCTATGGGATAAAATCTAAAATGCTTAGTAAGGAGCCAGAGGAAGATACTAATCGCTATAGAATATTAGTTAAGGTTAGAGCAAGTTTAGATACGGCAAAAAAATTATCAGATTTATTGTCGGGTTCAAGAATTCCCAACACTATTCAAGAACAAACCACTTTAGGGTCGTTGCTTGTAACGAACTTTTATGCTAGCCGCAAACAGGCGGAGCAGGTCAATAAAAAAATTAGAAACTTAGGTTTCTCCAGTGATATTGAGGCAAGTTCTAAAAAAACTGCTTCTAAAAATACTGCTGGAGAAAAATCATATAATTTGATAATAGATCAGAATGAAGCAGTTAGTTGGGAGAAATCTAGAAGAGATTTAATAGATCTACTTAATTCTAAAGTTAAGATTAGTGAACTTCCGCGTTGCTAAAAAATATATGCTATAATAAGGTATATTTAGATTTTCATAAATATATAAACATATAAACATAAACGAATATTAAATTATGGCAAGAATTACAGTTGATGATTGCTTGAAGAACGTCAAGAATCGGTTTGAGTTAGTGCATATAGCAGCTATGCGGGCACGCCAATTAGATATAGGTGGTCATAAAACCCGATTAGAAGAAAGTGGCGATAGGAGCACTTTAATTGCTTTGCGCGAAATTGCAGAAGGACATATAGATAGTAATATTCTATACAATACCACTACTGATTTTGCTGGGATGCTTGATGATGGGCAAGATATAGGGGAAGCAATTAGACAGGTAGCACAAAAAGAACTGCAGGACAGGAAAGAGCGCGAAAAGCAAGATGAATTAGAGCGTCAGGAAGCGGAAGAACGTAAGGATAATTTGCAAGATGGAATTCCACGCAAGAGAGGCAGACCAGCGAAAAAACTAGATGGAGCAGATATGGATGAGTCAGCTGCTGAATTGTCGGCCTCTGAAGAAAACTCCGAAGAAAACTCTGAAGAAAACTCCGAAGAAAACTCTGAAGAAAACTCCGATAGTGATGCTGATATGTCTGAGGGAGACCTTGATACAGCTACTGCCGCAGTAGATAAAGCAACGGCTTCTGAAGATTCAAAAGACGAGGAATAAACCACAATCTGCGGTGCTGAACTTATGATATCAGTTATCCGCATTCAGACCTTAAGTATTGGTAGGTTTTCATATTATATTGAAAGGATGACTTAGGGTTATTAGTTGGCAAAACATCAACTACCATTAAAATACACAATAGATAGCATGGCTATCACCAATATTTTTACTTAATTCTACTATGCAATTAAGTATTAAAAACTTTCAATTCCCTTTACTCAATATGGGCTCCACAGGCAGTAAGTCGTTGGATGAGCTCAGAGCACTCAATAAGAAACTTAACTATATGTCACGCAAGGATCGGGCTATCGTTTCTCGTGCTTTTCGCTATGCAGATGATGCACATAAAAATCAAACTAGATATTCAGGAGAACCCTACATAACCCATCCATTGGCAGTGGCGGAGACCGTTGCTGATATGAAATTAGATGTGGAGGCAATAGCAGCATCTTTGTTACATGATGTTGTGGAAGATACACAATATAGCATACAAAATATTGAAGAAAATTTTGGCGGCAACATAGCAACAATAGTTGATGGATTAACCAAGTTAGATAATATTAAGGGCAATGTAATAGATACACAACTATCTCCTAGCCAATCAGAGAATTTCCAAAAGTTAGTGCTGGCAACTGCTAAAGATCTACGGGTCATTCTTATAAAATTCTCTGATAGGTTACATAATCTTAAGACAGTAGGATCCTTAAGCCCAGAAAGGCGGAAGAGAATGGCTAAAGAAACAATGGCTATCTATGCTCCTTTAGCAAACCGATTGGGTATGGAAAAACTGCGTATGGAATTAGAGGACTTAAGCTTTGCTGCCGTGTATCCTATGCGCCACGAACTATTTAAGAGTGCAGTGGAAAAGGCCCGTGCCTTTCGCCGCGACTATATTGATAAAAATATTGCAACAATAGAAAAAGAGATGAAAGCCAATAGTATCAAATGCAAGATTATCGGTCGTAGGAAAAACCTTGCTGGTATCTATTCTAAGATGTCTTTAGGGACAAGAGAGTGGGTATCTTCTGATACTCCTTCAGTTGCGGATAGAAAATCGCTACAGCAGATAATGGATGTATATGGAATAAGGATAGTTGTTTCATCTGTCAGCAATTGCTATAGAGTCCTAGGAATTATGCATTCTTTATATGCTCCCATACCTAGAAGATTTAAGGACTACATAGCTAATTCTAAAAAAAATGGCTATCAATCTCTGCACACATCATTAGTAGGTCCAAATGGCTTTCCTCTGGAAATACAAATTCGGACTGAGGAAATGGACAATGTTGCCGAGTCAGGTATAGCAGCCCATTTTATATATAAAAATAGTCCAGAAAGTCCAGCACAATTATATTCTTGGTTGCAAGGATTAGCACGCATCCAAGCGGAGTCAGCGAACACTAGTGATTTTATGCAGAGAGCCAGGCAGGAGTTTTCATTAGATGAAATTTTTGTTTATACTCCCGATGGGGACTTAATAAGTTTACCTAAAGGTGCCACTCCAGTTGACTTTGCTTATGCAGTTCATACTGATTTAGGAGCTAGATGTATCGCATGTGAAGTTGACAGAGTTCCTGCTCCACTTAATGCACGGCTGTATACAGGTCAAGTTATCAAGATTATAGTGGATCCTAACAGTGCTCCAGATATTGCTTGGAGTTCTTCTGTGGTAACGCCAAAAGCACTTAGTCATATAGCCAACTATTCTCATAACCAACGTAATATAGACCTATATGGAGTAGGTGAAAAGATGTTACGTGATTCTTTGATGAGTCATTTTAGTCATGGACTAAATGATATTAGTGAGGAAAGTTGGAGTATTTATTTAGCAAAACATGGTCTAAATGATAAACAGCAACTATATGAAAAAATTAGTTTAGGTGAGATAACCCCTTTGGTGGCAGCAGCTCATTTAATTCCTACGAGTAATAACCCCGCTGCGGTCAAAGGTGGCAAAGCGAGTAAAAAACAAGCTACATCTATTGCTATTAACAATAAACTGGCAATAATCAAATATGCCAAGTGTTGTCACCCCATTCCTGGTGATCCCATAGTCGCTATATCAACTAAGCAAGATGGTATAAATATCCACCGTGACAAGTGTAGTAATGTATCCCCCAAGAACCATAAAGCCAAGAAATCATCTTCGGCAATAAATGCCCACTGGGAAGAAGATATGGAGAAAGATGATTTCCTAGTTTGCATAAGATGTGAGACAGCCAAGGATGCCAACTTAATTAGTCGCATAGTAAACACTCTTGCCAATAATCAAGTGGCTGTCCAAGAAGTGACTACAGAACATAGCACCGCCAATGTTAAGGTGCTATTGATAACTATGCTGACACATAACCGCGAACATCTTGAGGCGATTATCAGTAAATTACTCTTACTTAACGGAGTTAATAAAATTAGCAGGACCTAGTTTTGTCAACACCTAAAATCTGCTCTAGAAATCTGCTCTAGAAATCTGGCGGGTTGTAAAATAATAGGATGAGGGCTAGTCCAGCCATAGCCATAGCAGAAATTTTCTCTATGATTATTAAGTGTTTGCTGATGAATTCTCTTAGTTTGCCACCTAACAAAAAAGCTAAGAGAGTGAAATAGGCAAATGTGGCGACAGCTAGGTAGATACCATAGATAATTTGTAATATCAGCGGGCTGTTTCCAGCAATTAGAATATACACGGAGAGGAAAAATATCGTTGCTTTAACATTCAATGCATTGGTTAGGAATCCTAACCGATATGCTTGCCAAAAACTGGAACCAGCTGTTTTTGTTGAAGAGGTTACTGAAGATATAGTGCTATTTGATTTCCATATCATCCAAGATACATAAAGCAAGTAACCCACGCCACACAGCTTAAGAGTATTGAATGCAATAGGATTGGTGGCGATGATTATACCAAGTCCCATCACCGAATAAAAAACATGCACAAGTATACCGCTACCTATGCCCATGGTGGTGGGTAAGGTCTTGCTGAAGCCATTACGAACGCTTTGGCGGAGGATGATGGCAAAGTCGGGTCCTGGACTAGAGACCGCTACGAGGTGTGCTAATGCAATAGCTAGAAAAGTATGTAGTTCGTTCATGACTAAATTATAGAACATTTAGAGGTGTTATAATAGAACTATATTATGGAAGCTTTATTTTTAGACGGGCTGGTATTTCTATTCATAGCCGTTATTGCCGTCCCCATTGCTAAAAGATTAGGTCTTGGATCTGTATTGGGCTACTTGTTAAGTGGCTTTTTAGCTGGACCTATTTTAGGTTTAGTCAGTTCAGATACCGAAGGGTTGATGAGTTTTGTCGAGCTGGGGGTGGTCATGATGCTATTTTTGATTGGGCTGGAATTGCGACCAAGATCACTATGGGATATGCGCTCAAGATTATTGGGACTGGGAGGTCTGCAGGTTTCTTTGACGACTGTAGCGATTGCTTTGGCAGCTAAATTTGTAATGGGGGCTAGTTGGAACTATGCTATTGCTTGTGGACTAATTCTTGCTTTGTCTTCAACCGCCATAGTATTACAGACCCTTGAAGAGAAGGGACTGCTTAAGAGTTATGGCGGACAATCGTCATTTTCTGTCCTATTGTTCCAAGATATAATAGTTATTCCCATATTGGCATTATTGCCCTTGCTGGCATCTCCTGAGTTGTCTAGTTCTTTATCTGTTTCTGGGGAAGTCCCTGGTGAAGTTGCCCACCATTTGGACTTTAATTTAGTGCGAGGATTGCCGGGCTGGCAAATTGCATTAATCAACATTTCTGCCATAGCCACTGTGGTTGTTGGGGGACATTATTTATCGCGACCTTTTTTCCGTTATATTGCCACAGCTAACTTGCGTGAGATATTTACTGCGACTGCTTTGTTGCTAGTGTTATCTATTACAGCACTGATGTCTTTGGTTGGGCTTTCTCCGGCTTTGGGGACTTTCTTAGCTGGGGTGGTCTTGGCTAATAGTGAATTTAGGCGCGAGTTGGAAAGTAATATTGAGCCGTTTAAGGGCATATTGCTGGCTCTATTCTTCATCACAATTGGTGC
>JAAOII010000055.1 GCA_015163845.1 Candidatus Portiera sp. | reverse complement strand
ATTAATACTTGGTTCTTCAATCATATAACTTATTTTAAGTTATTACAGCGAGCATAACTCTATGAAAAGCACTTAACTATGCCTAAATATGAATATAGGACATTTCCAGCTAAATAAAAAATCATATCAAACAAATGATTATAAAAATAAAAATGTTTTATAATCATTTATATAAGCTCGATGTCTTGATCGATGTCTTACTAAATGTCCTGCTAAATGCAGCTAATTTTAATAAACCTAAGGTAATGATATGAATGACCTAAACAAACAAGTAGAAGAACTATCAACAGGCCATGGCTATCTGGTCATACCCCAACTATTCTCAGCTGAAAAAGTTAAACAGGCGCGAGATATTATAATGGCGGAAAGTGCAGAGGCGGACAAGGTAACTCACTTTCAAGGAAAAAACAGCGACAAGCTATCACTGCAACGTCGAGTTTGGAATCTTCTCAACAAAGGAGATATCTTTGTAGAGATGGTGCAACATCCACAGGTGATTGAATTGGTCGGTAAATTCTTAGGCAATGAGTTCTGTCTTGGTTCCATAGCTGCCAATCGTATTCTCCCCGGCGGTCCTGGACAAGAACCTCATATTGACTATCCTTATTGGGACATGCATAAGAGAGAGAGTTTCCCCAATAATATTAATGCAAGCTTTCCCCTCAACTGTCAAGTTACCATAATGCTGGATGAGTTTAGTGATGAGAGTGGCGCCACTGCAATATTGCCCGAGTCACAAAACCTTTGTCGCTATCCAAACTCAGAAGATGAAAAGATGTTCTATGAAAAAGCAGCCAGAATAAAAGGGCAACCTGGTGATGTGGCAGTGTTCTTTGGTATGACTTGGCATTGTGCTATGCCTAATAAGAGTACCCATGATAGAACTGGAATATTAATCCAATATCTACCTAAGTTCATCAAACCAATGGAAGATCAAAAACGTGGAGTTAGATCCGAGGTCATTGATAATGCTAGTCCTCTGCTCAAGCAGTTATTAGGTTTTGACTATCCTTATCCACAAATATTGGAAGAAGCCAAAGGCGGTAACACCGAAGGCAGAGTGGTCTAAGTAGATAATTTCAGCACAACGAGAAATCTGTCAGCTGAAATACTGGGACTCTAGTATTTTAGCTGTAGCTAATCAACAATGTTAAACGAACTAAGTATATTGCGTCCAGACGACTGGCATGTCCATTTGCGTGAAGGTGCTTTGTTACCAATCACAGTGCCAGCAAGTGCAAGGTATTTTAATCGTTGCGTTGTTATGCCCAATCTGCAACAGCCCTTGACAACTGCCAAGCAAATAGCAAATTACGCAAAAGAAATTAGACAGCATATTCCTCAGGGAAGTAAATTTCAGCCACTCCTGACAATGTATCTAACTGATACTAGTGAAGTTGCCGAACTGGAGGAGGCACTTAAGTTGGATGATTTCTTTGGGGTGAAGTGTTACCCCTGTGGTGTTACTACCAATTCCAAGGCGGGCGTGCGCGACCTCAATAATTGCAATGCCATCTTAGAGAAAATGCAACAGGCGGGCGTGCCTCTATTAGTGCATGGGGAGTCATCAGAAACAAAGGATGATGTTTTTGACCGAGAGAAAATATTCATCAATGACTCATTGGTAAAAGTTAGACAACAATTTCCCGAGCTCAAGATAACCTTAGAGCATATTAGTTCTAAAGAGGCAGCTGCTTATGTCCGAGATTCTGGTCCTCATATGGCTGCCACTATTACTCCGCAACATCTGTGGTTCAACCGCAATGATTTGTTGGGGGATAATCTCAAGCCCCACCTATACTGCAAACCGATTCTCAAGCGGGAAGAAGATAGACAGGCATTATGCTCATTGGTCAAAGAGGGTTTCCCGCGGGTATTCCTTGGCAGTGACTCGGCTCCTCATAGACGTCAAGACAAAGAGAACTCCTGTGGTTGTGCTGGAGTATTCAGTGCCCCCTATCTGTTAGAAATAATTACGCAGATATTTGATGAACTAGGAGCATTGGATAAACTCAATGATTTTGTAGCTGTCAATGGAGCTAATTTTTATGGCTATCCTCTAACTAGTGACAAGATAACCCTTAAACGTCAAGCAATAGAAATTCCTGATAATGTTGGACAGCAACACAACGAACAACTCGTGCCTTTGGGCGGCGGCACAAGTATAAACTGGAGTGTTGATGAATAATTTTTGGCGGAGAAACTACAGGACTCCTCTCAACAGAAGATTTCGTGGCTTCATGCCGGTGGTCATTGATATTGAGACAGGGGGAGTTGACGACATTAAGAACCCTCTGTTAGAAATAGCTGCGGTATTTATCAAGCTAAAAAGCAATGGCATAATGGAGTCGGCTAATGAGTTCTGCGATCACATAGTGCCATTTGAAGGATCCATAATAGAAGAGAAAGCTTTGGAGATTAATCGCATTGACCCTGATTATCCTTTGAGGTTTCCGCGCGAAGAGAAAGATGTAATGACAAGTTTATTCACTCAGATCTCTCAAGAACTAGAGAATAACCGTTGCAAACGTGCCATTTTAGTTGGGCATAATGCTCACTTTGATTTAGGATTTATCAATCAGGCAATTAAACGTTGTGGGCTGGAAGATATTAATCCGCTCCACTCTTTTTCTGTTATTGATACGGTTACCTTAGGATCTCTTGCCTATGGGCAGACAATTTTGGCACTGGCAGTAGAGAGAGCAGGTATAGATTTCAATAGTGAAGAGGCACATTCTGCCCTTTATGATGCCCACAAGACGGCTGAACTTTTCTGTAAGATACATAACAAATGGATGTCCCTTGGTGGGTGGGATGATATAGAGTAAAGCTTAAAAAGAATATTAGGAGTTTTTGCTTCTATAACTTTTATGTTTGCGTTTCTAATTTTTGTTTTTGCGTTTCCACTTTATGTTTGCGTCGCCACTTGGACATAAAATCACATAAACGCATAGTATCACTTTCACTTATGGCATTATAGATGCTGGCACGAATAGCTCCTGCCCCGGCACTATGTCCACGTAAATTCATCAAGCCCTTAGTCGCGGCCTCGGTTAGAAACTCATTTTCTAATTTTTTATTGGGTAGATCAAAAACAACATTGGTAAGTGAACGAAACTTCGACTGCAGGTTATTAATATAAAAGCCCTGGCTAAGATCAATTTGTTCATAGATTGCAGCTGCTTTACGCTGATTAATTTTTGCCAGTTCGCCAACTCCGCCCTGCTTCTCCAGCCATTCACACATTAAATTACACACATAAACAGAAAAAGTTGGTGGTGTATTTAGCAAAGAATCCGACTTGGCTTGGCGCTGATAGGAAAGTATGTGAGGTAGATTAGGGGAAGGTTCAACCTCCAATAACTTGGAGTTGATGCTGACCAAAGTTAGACCAGCTATGCCGAGATTTTTCTGTGCGCAAGCATAGGCGATATCTAACTTGGCAAAATCTAACGGATAAGCGGCAATACATGATGAGACATCAGCCACCAAAGGTATGCCAACAGCTGGCGGTAACTTAGGCAGACGAGTTCCATCAATCGTCTCATTTAAACAACAATGTATGTAGGCTGCTCTAGTTTTATTTGTTTCTCTTAATTCAGCCCTCTTTAATTCAGCCCCCTTTAATTCAGCCCCCTTTAATTCAGCCCCCTTTAATTCAGCCCCCTTTAATTCAGCCCTCTTTAATTCAGCCCCCTTTAATTCAGCCCCCTTGTAGCTCCTCAGCATTTCAGTAGCAGTTAGCCATTTGGATTGTTTGCTGGGGGTTGCTTGGATTTTTGTAGCACGAGCTAAAATGATATTCCCTCTCTTGTCAAGTTCATAGAACATTGGCAAGCTCT
>JAAOII010000054.1 GCA_015163845.1 Candidatus Portiera sp. | reverse complement strand
TTCTGATGAGGCGATTCAGTGCTGGTTCTGCAATATCTAATTCTTTTAGAAACTCGGCTTGTTCTTCTTCGCTAAGAGTAATAATTTCTGCTTCGGCCTTGATATCTATCTCTATGAATAAACCATTATCTCGTTGGATTGCCTCTTTTAGCTCATTTAAATCACAGTTATTGCTATCCCTTATATTAAGGACATATATAGTAGGTTTTAGAGTTAAGAATCCATAGTCATTGATTAGTTGTAATTCCTCCTTAGTTAGTGACAAAGTCCTAAGAGCTTTACCTTGATCAAGATGCGGGATAATCTTTGTTTCGAAGAACTTAGATACAACACGAGATTCTTTATCGCCAGAGTCGGACTTTCTACCATATTTTGCTAAGGCCTTACTAGCTACTTCTAGATCACTAATTGCCAACTCGGTGTTAATTATATCCATATCACGGACAGGGTTAATGCCTGCCATAGTATGGTTAATATCTTCACCCTGAAAACAACGTAGGATATGCAATATGGCGTCGGTCTCTCTTATGTGAGATAGGAATTTATTACCAAGCCCTTCGCCAGTGGCTGCCCCTTCCACCAGTCCTGCTATGTCTACAAACTCCATAGTATTATGAGTAATTTTGGCTGGCTTTACTATAGATGCAATTGGTTGCAGACGTTCATCGGGAATAGGAACCACTCCGTTATGAGGGTCAATGGTACAAAAGGCAAAATTTTCTGCTGGGACCTCTGCCTGAGTGAGTGCATTAAACAAAGTGGACTTACCTACATTGGGCAGTCCAACCAAACCACACTTAAGTCCCATGGGAGATCTCGCGGTAATTTGAAGAATTTTTATATTTGCATATAGTCATATTATTTTTTTGTGGGTTGCGATATATTAGTGATAATTAATTATAGGATAATAAATCACTTTATTATGAATATCCTATTATTAATTATTTTTTGCTATAATTGTTAAATATTATAGATTATTGCGACATTTAAGAGAAAGTATACTCTATAATAGTCAATAGAGCGCGAGCATCCCCCTGGTACATTTCATTATGGCTGGTATGGTGATACTTGCGCAAAGTATTTTTAATTAAAAATAATTTGATTTCAGATAAACAAATATAAATGGTTACCATTAATCAGTTAGTTCGTTCTCCGCGTAAGGATAAGGCAGTAAAAAACACTGTCCCGGCTTTGCAGGGTTGCCCTCAAAAAAGAGGTGTATGTATCAGAGTTTATACTACCACGCCGAAGAAACCCAACTCTGCTTTGCGTAAGGTATGCCGTGTCCGATTAACCAATGGTTATGAAGTTACATCCTATATAGGTGGTGAAGGGCATAATCTCCAAGAGCACTCCATGGTGCTTATTCGCGGTGGCAGGGTTAAGGATTTACCAGGGGTTCGTTATCATACAGTAAGGGGTAGCTTGGATACTTTAGGGGTTGATAATCGTAAGCAAGGGCGCTCTAAATATGGTGCCAAGAAATCTAAAAAATAAGCTAGAGTAAATTAAATAATGTCGCGCAAAAGAAGAGCCAGTCAAAGGAAGATAGAAGCCGATACTCATTACGGGTATAGCGTAGCTCTAAGCAAGTTTATCAACATGTTAATGTGGGATGGTAAGAAATCTATCGCCAGCAGAGTTGTGTATGATGCTTTGGATTCAGTAGCCAAGAAGCGTAAAGACAAGCCATTAGTTATTTTCAATAAGGTTATTACTGACTTGAGTCCGCTTGTGGAAGTTAAGTCACGTAGAGTTGGTGGTGCCACTTATTCTGTCCCGTCTGAAATTAGAGAAAGTAGAAGAATATTTTTAGCCATGGGCTGGCTTATAAATGCTGCCCGTAAAAGAGGTAGTGGTGATATGACTAAAAAACTAGCCGATGAAATTAACGATGTTTTAGAAGAACGCGGCGCAGCAATTAAAAAGAAAATAGACGTTCATAAGGCAGCAGAGTCAAGTAGGGCCTTCTCGCATCTAAGGTTTTAGAGTACAGATCCCACATTAAAGAATTATCATGAGAAAAACCCCCCTCAATTTATACAGGAACATAGGCATCGCTGCTCACGTCGACGCTGGTAAAACCACCACGACTGAAAGGGTCTTGTTCTACACCGGCATATCCCATAAAATGGGAGAGGTTCATGATGGAGCCGCTGTAATGGACTGGATGGAGCAGGAGCAAGAAAGGGGTATCACTATTACTTCTGCTGCTACAACTTGTTTTTGGCAGGGCATGGATGGTAAGAGGGAAAAACATAGAATTAATATCATAGATACTCCTGGCCACGTGGACTTCACCATTGAAGTGGAACGTTCATTGCGGGTTCTAGATGGTGCAGTAGTTGTCTTTTGTGCGACATCTGGAGTAGAGCCCCAGTCAGAAACTGTGTGGCGTCAAGCGAATAGATACAATGTTCCGCGGATTGTTTTTGTTAACAAGATGGATAGAGCTGGTGCTGATTTCATGCGGGTTGTTCGGCAAATTAAAGATCGTTTAGGAGCTAATCCCGTGCCAGTTCAAATAGCTATAGGTGCTGAAGATAAATTCAAAGGCGTAGTTGATTTGATTGATAATACTGCGGTTTATTGGGACGAAGATGCTCAAGGCACTAAGTTCCGCCGTGAAGAAGTTCCAGCTGAATTGAAAGATGAAGCTGAGAAATATCGTTCGGCAATGGTTGAGGCAGCTGCCGAGGCGGACGATGATTTAATGAATAAATATCTTGAGAGTGGTAGTTTAGATGTTGCCGATATTAAGGCGGGTCTGAAGAAGAGAACCATTGCTGGTGAGATAGTTGTTTCTGTATGCGGCACAGCATTTAAGAATAAGGGAGTTCAAACTATGCTTGATGCAGTGCTTGACTTCTTGCCTTCACCTGATGAAGTTCCAGCTGTTAAAGGCCTAGACGAAAGAGACCAAGAAATCAGCAGAGAACCAACTGATGATGCTCCGTTTTCAGCTCTTATATTTAAGATTGCTACAGATCCCTATGTTGGTTCTTTGGCATTCTTTAGAGTTTATTCTGGTGTTATAGGCAGTGGAGAGGGAGTATACAATTCATCAAAACAAGATCGTGAGCGCATAGGACGTTTATTGCAAATGCACTCTAACAACCGTCAAGAAATTAAGGAAGTTCGTGCTGGAGATATTGGTGCGGCTGTTGGGTTGAAAGGTGTAACCACAGGTGAAACACTCTGTGCGATAAGCGATAAAATAATCTTGGAAAAAATGGATTTCCCAGAGCCAGTTATATCAGTAGCTGTTGAGCCAAAATCAAAAGAAGATCAAGAGAAGATGGGGCTTGCTTTGGGTAAATTGGCACAAGAAGATCCTTCTTTTAGAGTTAAGGTTGATGAAGAATCTGGTCAAACAATCATCTCTGGTATGGGTGAATTACACTTAGACGTCTTGGTAGATCGGATGAGAAGAGAATTTAATGTGGAAGCTAATGTTGGTAAGCCACAGGTTGCTTATCGTGAATTTATTAAATCTAGCATAAATGACGTTGAAGGCAAATATATTAAACAATCTGGTGGTCGCGGACAGTATGGGCATGTCGTTATAAACGTTAAGCCATTACCTCCTGAGAATGGTTATGAGTTTGAGAGTAAGATCGTTGGCGGAACTATACCTAAAGAATTTATCTCTTCTATAGACAAGGGAATTAAAGCACAATTAGAGAGCGGAGTAATTGCTGGTTATCCTATGATAGGTGTCCATGTGACATTGCATTATGGTTCTTATCATGATGTGGATTCAAGTGAGTCAGCATATCGCGTAGCGGCTTCTATTGCTATTCGTTCGGCTGTTCAACAAGCAACTCCGGCTTTATTGGAACCTATGATGAAGGTAGAGGTGGTTTCTCCAGAAGATTATATGGGTGATGTAGTTGGCGATCTTAATAGACGCCGTGGAATGGTGCAAGGTGTAGAGGACTCTCCTTCTGGGAAGGTTATCGGTGCAAGTGTTCCTTTGGCAGAAATGTTCGGTTATGCCACTAGTTTGCGCTCTGCTACCCAAGGACGTGCTAGCTACTCTATGGAATTTGATAAATATGCCGAAGTTCCTAATAATGTTGCAGAAGACATCATTAAGAAGGCATCATAATAATAATTTTAAGTTTATAGAACATGGTTGGAGAATTACAAGCCCCTAAGATTAGAATAAACCTTAAGTCATTTGACTATAGGTTGTTGGATCTGTCTACCCAAGAAATAGTGGGTGCTGCCAAGAGAACACAAGCTCAAGTTATTGGACCCATTCCTTTGCCGGTTCGCAAGGAAAGGTTTACTCTCTTGATATCTTCGCATGTAGATAAAGATGCTAGAGACCAGTATGAAATACGCACCTATAAAAGAT
>JAAOII010000053.1 GCA_015163845.1 Candidatus Portiera sp. | reverse complement strand
TAATTGGTATATTTTGTGCTCGGTTGCTTGGAGATAGTATATATGCTTGGCAGCCAAAATCCTCCATAATCATTGAGGGTTTGGCTGGCATGGGCAGACATGCCTTGATTATCTATATGCTACACCAGCCAATTCTATGGGCGATACTCTATAGCTATCAGCTAATTATATAGCTACCAGCTGATTATTTGAGTCGGAGTAATCTTAACCTAATCCATCAAATCTAAGCCACCAAATATATCCCACTAAATATAATCCCACTAAATATATCCCCCTGAGCCATGTCTAGGAAATCATCTATAGATCATCAACAAAGCATTATTGTCAAGGCACCAGCTGGTTCAGGCAAGACAGAAATGCTGGTGCAAAGATACCTAGCATTGCTGGCAAGGGACTGCAATGATCCCTGTCAGATAGTAGCAATTACTTTTACCCGCAAGGCAGCAGCGGAAATGCTCAGCAGGATTAGAAAAGAACTAACGTTTGCTAAGGACCCTTCTTACTCCCCTACTCAGGAATACAAACAGGAAACCTACAAATTGGCACAGGAAGTGCTAAGCAAAGCCGCGAAAAATAAATGGCACCTCGCATCCTTAGTGACGGAAGATAATGTCACCACCATAGATGCCTTCTGCCACACCTTAGTATCTCTATCGCCTCTTAAGGCGGGTTTTCTAACCATGCCTGAAATTTTCACCAACAGCGACATTGGCAACCTATACACAGAAGCCAGCGAGATGGCAATGCAAACAATGAAAGATGGTGCCCTTGATGGCTTAGGCAATAATTTAAACAAGAGCTCAAATAAGAACTCAAATAAAGGCCTAGATAAGGATAGGGAAATCTTAAAGCAGCTATTATATCTACACAATAATAGCCCCGCCAAACTTAAAGAAAGTATAGCTCAAATATTGTCAAACCGCACTGCTGTTTTGCCATTGATCCAGAATCCAAACTATAACCCGCAAGAGCAACTCGAACAACTCTGCTCATTACTCAGCAATAGGTTAAGTGCTCTGGCACCAGATGATTGGCTACCGAGGATAACCGCGGCACTGAATGCCAATCGGCATAACTTTGAAGAGGTATATGGTAAGCCCTTTAGCCTACCGCCTCTGGATACTGATTGGCAAGAGGCAAGTTTAACAGATTGGCAAGCCCTAGCAGACATTTTATTAACTCAAACAGGCGGGCTGCGTAAGCAATTTAACAAGAGCTCAGGGTTCATCAAAGATACACAAGAAAAAGAAGATATTGTTAAATTAGTAGATTTGGCAAGAGCCATCTACCCAGAAGAATGGCTGACGCTTCTGGCGGAATGTAGAAATTGGCGAGCCGAATATACGCCTGGTGAATTAAAGACCGCCAAGATGGCTCAG
Organism: Candidatus Portiera sp.; assembly: GCA_015163845.1. GTDB lineage: Bacteria > Pseudomonadota > Gammaproteobacteria > CBDBNL01 > JAAOII01 > JAAOII01. The sequence goes on along the minus strand of JAAOII010000053.1, from coordinate 12,208 downwards.
CGGATCATTAAAATAGCAGCCGCTCATTTAGTCCAAATATTTAAGCGAGAGAATAAATGTGACCACACAGAAATAATGTTGGCTGCCATTGAGGTCATGGGGCAAGAACAAGCCCCCACTTTGTTGGCAGAACGTTTGGGCCACAATCTTAAGCATTTGCTGGTTGATGAGTTTCAAGATACTTCGGTTGGGCAACTCAAACTACTGGAAGCAATAACCTCGTCTTGGGATGAGTCCATGAGTAATAGTTTATTTCTTGTGGGAGATCCAATGCAGTCCATCTATGCTTTTCGTCAGGCAGATGTGCGTATTTTCAACCGCCTGTGGGACGAATGTAGCTTAGGACAGATTCCCCTGAAGCAGCTAACCCTGAAAGAGAATTATCGTTCCAGCAAACCAATCGTTGAATGGCTCAACACAAACTTTAAAGACATCTTCCCCAAGCGGGCAAATAATCTAATTAATAGTGTCGCCTATACTCCAGCCGAGGCAATGAACGACCCAGATAATTCTCTCCAACCAGCCCATTTGGCGGTGATGCACCATGAAGATATTACTCCAACTAATGAGCAGGTATTCTCTCCAGTCCTCGCCAAAATTAAACACATTATAGAGAATGAGCCAACCGCCACAATTGGTATATTGGCACGCAAACGCAGTGATGCAACTGGCGTTCTACCTTTGCTCCATAAAGAAAAGATTGAGTTTGATGCAGGCAAGTTCTCCTCAATGGCTGAGAATCCTCTCATCATAGATCTTATGTCCTTGACCCGTGCCATCTATAATAGCGAAGATGAAATTGCTTGGTATGCCTGCCTGCGTGCACCTTGGTGTGGTCTTAAATTGCAAGATATTTTGACAGTATCTCGGCTCAATAGAGATGTCGCCAATAAGAATCTCTCCTTATGGGATCTATTGCAAAAGATCGCCAAGCAACCAAGTGATCAAACAGATGTCATAAGTGTCAATGGCCTCCAACGCATCATGCATTTGGTATCTAGATTATCTCTGCCTATGAGTATTAGGCGGCGGACTAATTGGCATAGTGTTATTAATCAAGCATGGACTGCCCTGCGTGGTAATGAGTTTGCCGCCACGCCTAAAGACCTAGGGGACATTGAGCTGTTCATGGATAATCTGCAGGAGGTATCTAGTGTAGCTACAGCATCTAGAGTATCAACAGGAGGCGAGATTAATCTGCCAGAAATGGAAAGCCGCTTAAAACTTCAGGGGGCAACTTTCGTCAGTAATTCCCGCGTCAAGATAATGACTATTCATCACTCAAAAGGACTTGAGTTTGATTATGTATTCATAGTCAATATGAACAAAAGAAGTGGGGGTAATATCGGCACTAGTGGACTTTTGGATGTCGCAGATTTTCTTATGGATGATATGAATCAGACAGGGGCAGTAATAAGTGTCAATGCGCCGGGCTATCTTCCTGGGGATAAACCAGTGCATGAAATGCTCAAAGACATTAAGAAGACCCAGCAGGATCAAGAGCTACGTCGGTTATTTTATGTGGCATCTAGCCGAGCTCGGTTAGGTTTATTTTTACATTATCTAGTCAAATACAAGGAAGGTAAAGAGTATGAACTGAAGGCGGCAGCCAATTCTTTTCTCAAACTTTTAGAACCGGAGATGTTGAGTGAAGGATTAGATGATATCAAAGATATATATCGCAAGCAACAGGATGAGAAGTCCAAGGAAGTGGCTGTTATGCGACGCATCAGCACAACAGAGCTGATAGAGTTTGTTGAGCAGCCTAAGAGTGACACTAAGACCCAACCCTTCCCAGAGTGGCATAGCCCCTATGATAGGACGCGAGGCACTGCCATACATTTAGTGATGGAACTACTTGCCGCCACCTCCAACGAGCAACTACAACAGTTGATATCTGCAGATAGTACATCTAATAGAAAGTCCAATAACAGCTCTCATAACAAGTCAAGACAAGAGTTTTTAGATAACATCAGCATAGAAGTCAAGCAACTAATGAGACGCCAAGGACTTGACCAACAAGAGTCGCAACAAATACTAGCAAGCATAAAGGATACTGTGGATTTCTGCTTAGAAGACAAGCGAGCTATATGGATACTCCGTCATGATGGAATGAACGAATGTGGTTTCATGTTCAAAAATGCTCCGAGCATTAGAATTGATAGAACTTTTGTGGAGGGTGAGGGAGATAAAGCAACTAGATGGATAGTGGACTATAAGACCTCAGAAAAAGGCCACTTCACAGATGCGGACCTAGAGAAGTTTCATAAGCAACTAAGCACCTATGGCAAGGCGATGGATATTTTTCAAAAGAGTAACCAAGATGCCAAACAGCTACCCATCAAGTTAGGTATCTATTGCCCACAAAATGGTTTCTGGCAAGAATGGGACTATCTGGGTTAGAGAAGTTTCACAAACAACTAAACAGCTAAGCACATGTGGCAAGGCAATGGATATTTTTCAAAAGAGTAATCAAGATGCCAAACAGCTACCCATCAAGTTAGGTATCTATTGCCCACAAAATGGTTTCTGGCAAGAATGGGACTATCTGGGTTAGAGAAGTTTCACAAACAACTAAACAGCTAAACAACTAAGCACATGTGGCAAGGCAATGGATATTTTTCAAAAGAGTAATCAAGATGCCAAACAGCTACCCATCAAGTTAGGTATCTATTGTCCACAAAATGGTTTCTGGCAAGAATGGGACTATCTGGGTTAGAGAAGTTTCACAAACAACCAAACAGCTAAGCACATATGGAAAAGCAATGGATATTTTTCAAAAGAGTAATCAAGATGCCAAACAGCTACCTATTAAGTTGGGTATCTATTGCCCACAAAATGGTTTCTGGCAAGAATGGGACTATCGCGATTAGCGTTTTAAGATAAAAGTTACTGGTCCGTCGTTGGTAAGGGTTATTTGCATGTTGGCGGCAAACTTACCAGTTGCCAAGCCGAAGGATTTACTCGCCTCTGTAGCGTCTCTATCACCTTTATCCTCACTTGCTTGTTGGGCTTGTTTGACTAAATAGACAAATAATTTAGACGCATACTCAGGTTGCGCCGCTGATGAAAAACTTGGCTTAGTGCCTTTATTGGTAGCGGCTGCCAAGGTAAATTGCGATACCAACATAAGATCTCCTTGCACATCTAAAAGGGAAAGATTCATTCTTTCAGATGCATCGGCAAAGATACGATAGTTCAGCAGAGTGGCTAGTAGCTTGTCAGCATTCTCTTGAGTATCTTCCTTCTCAATCGCCACTAGGGCTACTAGACCTTGACCTATGCTGCTGAAGGGTTCCTTAAGTCCGCAGTCATCTATAAGGTGAAGTTCTGCTGAAGTTACTCGTTGGATTACTGCTTTCATATTTTTATCTTCCCATTATAATGTTAGATAATTTGAATTGCTAAGCCCCGCTTCCTGCCGTCCAAATCATAAATTATAATCGGATTGACATAGCCATAGTTAGTCGCAAAGTTCTTAAGTTGCAAGGACTGCTTAGGTCCATGTTCCAATAACAAAGTTCCATTGTGTTTCAGATAGTTAGATGCCTCAGCCAGCAGTTGCTGAATCAGACCTAAACCATCAGCACCATCAGTCAAAGCCAGCCGTGGTTCATCCTGTAATTCATCCAAGTCCAGCATCTCACTCCATGAGATATACGGAAGATTGGCAATAATAATATCATATTTACCAGTCACTCGGCTAAATATATCCGACTTGAAAAACTTGACATTACAATTATGTTTCTCCGCATTACTTTTAGCCACAGCCAAGGCCGCCGTGCTTATATCAGTGGCGGTAATTCGCCAGTGAGGATTTTTCAATGCTAAAGTTATAGCTATTGCCCCACTACCACAACCAATTTCTAAAACATTTAATGCTTGCTTGGGGTTTCTTTTGAAGCCGCCGTAGTTATCTAAACAGTTATCTAAACAGTTATCTAAACAGTTATCTAAACAGTTATCTAAACAGCTACCTGCATAGATACTGGCATCTTCGCCAATTAGCCACTCTATCAGTGTCTCGGTCTCAGGCCTTGGAATCAATACTGCTGGCGTAACCTTGAAACTACTATCATAGAAACCCCATTCACCAATGATATAAGCCAAGGGCTCATTCAGGGCACGTCTACCGATATAGGATAGATATTTGGATTCATCTTGAGCACTTAAGTCAATGCTCGGATTAGCGACGAACCAAGAGCGCGACTTACCGAGAATATGCGACAAAAGTAAATAGGCCTCGTGCCCCGCCTCTTCTCTCGACAAGTTTATTTTTTTTGCCAGAGCATCCTCATATAACTGAATCGCCTTATTTATTTTCATCTCGTTTATTTTAATCTCATTTATTTTAATAGTGGCCCAGTATAAAGCACTAAGCTACTTAAGTTATTTAAGCCATATAAGGTTGGCAATTCTGGCATTTCGCTTGCTGGCTGATTTGACATCTTTGTCGCGTCTATGGGATGGGAACAAAGGTCCGCCAGTAGCATTGTTATCAATATCATGGGCGTCAGGATTACTGCCAGCAAGATTACGACTGCCAAAACTACACCACTCAGGGATTATGGGTGATGCCACACCTTGCTTTTCTAAAATGCTTGCAGCCAAGTTGTAGAGAGACATCAAGTGTTTTTCGCTATTATTTATAGGTTTAAATGCATCAGGATATTCGGCAAAAACATCAGTTAATTCCTTACCTACTTCATAATTGCTTTGGCTTATAGCTGGGCCGAAAGCCGCGAATATTCTATCGTCTTTGGGAAAGCAAGCCAAAGTATTCTCTAAAATACCGGCTGCCAAACCACGCCAACCAGCATGTGCCACAGCTACTTGAGTGGCGGAAGCATTGGCAAAAAATACTGGCAAGCAATCAGCAGTTAATGCGGCACAAGCGACATACGAGCGGCTAGTCCAGCAGGCATCGGCTTTGATATAAGCAGTGGTTGGGGCTTGGCGGACCACGGCACTATGACTCTGGCGTAACCATTGGATATGCTTGAGGCGAGTATGCTTATGTATTCTGGTGTGATTAATTGAATGATAAGGGTTTTGTAAGCCAAAACCCTCAGGATAATCTAAATTATTACTAATATAACTCCCCACTCTCTGAAGTATTTCCTCGGTTGGCTCTCGCCATTGAATTGCATTATTTACTAGTCCCATATATAGATTATAGAATGTTCTATAATATAAGTATTAGCAATAAGCAATAAGCAATCAACAAACTAAAACTATTAAGAATCATTAAGATGAATAAGGAATTTTTTCATATTCGCGACAAAATTATTCCTGGCAAGGAAATTGCCTCTAAGTATCTAGAGGAAGTTAGCCAGCAAGTAGCGATAATGCAGGCAAAGCATAATATTTCACCAAAACTATCAGTGGTAATAGTTGGTGCAGATCCTGCCAGCCACATATATGTTGCCAATAAGATTAAGACCTGTGCTAAAGTCGGTATAACATCCCAGCTATATAAATTACCCGCACTAACATCCGAGAAAGAACTTCTTGCTTTAGTCAATGAGCTTAATAAAGAAAAAGAAAATCATGGCATATTAGTGCAGCTACCTCTGCCAGATCATATTGACAATAATAAAATTATCAGTGCTATAAACCAATATAAGGATGTTGATGGATTTCATCCACAAAACATAGCATCCTTGTATCTCAACAATACCACCAAATCATTTGTGCCTTGCACTCCTCTCGGATGTTATAGGTTACTGCAAAAGATTGGCTTTGAATTACATGGTTCTAATGTTGCCATAGTTGGACGCTCCAACATAGTTGGCAAGCCCTTGGCAATGCTACTCTTACTCAAAGGGAATGCTTCCATATCAATGGTCCATTCCAATAGTAAGAGCCCTCACAAAATAACCAAGCAAGCAGATTTAATTGTAAGCGCTGCTGGAGTTCCCAATCTTATAAACTCTGATTGGGTTAAGCCAGGTGCAGTTGTCATAGATGTTGGAATGAATCGTATGGAACCAAGTGGCAAACTGCAAGGGGATGCTGATTTTGATGCTTTGCTGCCTATTGTCAAGGCAATAACTCCAGTTCCCGGCGGAGTTGGTCCTATGACCATAGCCATGCTCATGGAGAATTGTGTTAAGGCAGCTAAAGTGAGTTTGAAAATAGTATGATTCATCTATACAACACCCTAAGCGATAAAAAGGAGAAGTTCCAGAGCATCACCCCCAATAAAGTATTGTTATATGTGTGCGGTATAACTTCCTATGACTTATGTCATATCGGGCACTTAAGAGTGGTGGTTAATTTTGACTTGATTGTACGTTATCTTCGCCAGTCCAACTATGAAGTAACTTATGTCCGCAACATAACCGACATAGACGATAAAATTATAAAGCGAGCTCAAGAGGAGAACACGGACTTCTTAAGCATTAGCCGTAAATATAGTGATGCAATGCATGAGGACTTCAAAGCAATGCAGATCATAGAACCCGACTTTGAACCGCGGGCTACATCCTATGTTAAGGAAATGATTGGTTTGATCAAGAATTTAGAACAAGCAGAAATGACCTACCAGACCAGCAAAGGTGACTTGTGCTATCGCATACGCAACTTTAAGGACTATGGCAAACTCAGCAACAAAAAGTTAGATGAGCTAAGGACAGGAGTTAGAATTGAAGAAGATGCTAGCAAAGAAGATCCCTTGGATTTCGTATTGTGGAAGGCAGCCAAAGAGAATGAACCCCATTGGGAATCTCCTTGGGGCAAAGGACGACCTGGCTGGCATATTGAATGCTCGGCAATGGTGCGTTGCTGCTTGGGCTCGGGCATAGACATCCATGGTGGCGGACGAGATTTGATCTTCCCACATCATGAGAATGAAATAGCGCAATCAGAAGCGGCGCAAAATGATGACTTAGCTAATTACTGGATGCATGTAGGACATCTAATGATTAACGGCAAGAAAATGTCCAAGTCACTCAATAACTTTATAACTATCCGCGATCTACTAGAAAAGTATGATGCCGAAGTCATCAAATACTTTATATTGAGTTCTCATTATCGGAGCAAAATAGATTTTTCCGAAGCAGCAATGCAACAGGCACAGAACTCCTTAGCAAGTATCTACCGAGCTGTAGCCGATCATCCAAAACCTAACATGCAAGACGGGATGGATGGCCTAGAAGAACATGAACAAAAGTTTTACGCTGCGATGGATGACGACTTCAATACTCCTCTTGCTTTGGCAATTTTATTTGAGCTAGTGCATATCATTAATAAAAACCAAGAACCACGAGCTCTCGTCTCTCTATATAAATGTGCCAGCACCCTTGGAATATTAAGCAATGACCCTCAGTCATTTTTACGACAAGGCGGTGCCAGTAATAATCAGATGGATGAAGAGGCAATTAATAAGATAGAGGAATTGATTAGCCAACGCGAACTAGCGAGAAAAGAAAAGAACTGGGATAAGAGTGATCTCATAAGAGAACAACTGAGTAAACTAGGTGTTGCGTTGGATGATACACCACAGGGAATCAAGTGGCATATCACTAAGAATGTTCTATAATTAGAGTATGTCGCAAAATCAAAAAGATCAAAAAGATAGTCGGGATAGCAAGCAGAACTCATCTGCGGCTACAGCTAACAGCTCGGCTAGCAGTAAAACCCAACTAATTAAAACCCAACCAGCTAAGTCCTCAAACTTGCTCAAGCATTTTATTGCTTATACTATAGTAATAGCTATAGTCGGTGGCTTGGGGTATCTTTATTACAAAACCTATTTGGTCAATCAACTACTAATAGGAACAAATAAAGCTAGCACTTCGCAAAACACCCAACAACTTAAACAACTACAAGAGACACAAGTTGCTACCACGGAAGAATTAACCCGCAAATATGATGAACTACACAAGAGTGCTATTGCAGAAAAAAAACAACTAGAACAACTCGGAGAAGCATCTGAGTTATTGCAGCAGCAAATACCTCTTATCCAACAACAAATAAAGCCCCGTGAATTATGGCAGATACAACTTAGCCAGCTATTATTCTTGGCAGAACAAGAGAGGGTCTTGGGGACTAGACCAACAAGCATCAGTTATCTCTTACAACAGGTTGAACAATTGCTGCTCTCAGTGCCAGTCGGAGATAGACCAGCACAACTTCTACAATTGGTGGATCAAGATATAAGAAGCTACAAAGCATTATCAACTATTAATCTTGCCAATATCTATCAAGATATTAATATTATAGAGGGCGTCTTAATCAATGATCTTAAATTTAAAAGCAGCTTCTACGATGAAATAGCTAGCGACGAAGAAAGTAATTCTTTGCAAGCGGACAAACTGTCAGGGCCACAATTTTGGCAGAAATTTGTCAGCAGAATCAGTAACTATATCCGCATTAGCCGAGATTCAGAACCAAGCCAAATCCTGACTCAAGATAAGCGTGAACTAACTTTAAGTTCGATTTCATTAATGCTGAATCAAGCCAAGTTTGCACTAATTAAAGGCGATGGCGACTTATACTATGCAATTTTAGAAGATCTAAAAGAGGATATCCTCAAGCTTTTTGTTGAGGGACTGGAAAGAAATCGTATGGTGGATTTAATCGATCAATTAATTGGGGCAGATATTCTACCTAAAGAACTACCCGCTTTAACAAGTTATGAGTTCTTCTCTCGTTCTTAATACTATCCATTGCTGGGATAGCTTGGATATCTTAGATATCTTGGGCACCTTTCAGGACTGCTGAACTATTAGTTATATGCTGCGTCTAATAATCTTTATATCTTTACTAGTTATTGTCGGTGCAATTTTGGGTGAATGGATAGCTCAGGAACCAGGATACATATTAATTTCCTTTCGCAGTATTAGTATAGAAACCACTTTATGGGCAGGAATATTTATCTTTGCTTGCGTCTTATTGATCAGTTGGTTAGTATATCTTGTTCTAAGATCTGGGGTGCTCTTGCCCAAGCAAATCAGAAACGGATTGCTCAAGAGAAAAAATCGTCTAGCTCATAATCAAATTAGACGCGGTCTATTGCAATTAATCAGCGGCGATTATAGTAGCATAGCCGAGAATAGTAAAAGTATTTTCAGCGATAATAATAGCATTGAAATGATGCTTATCCATGCTGAAGCATTTCTTAAAAATGGCCGCTATGACAAGCTGTTGGATATCTGCCAAAAAATTAAAGATAGCACTGCTAAAGAATCCATAGATGGTTTATCAAACACTCAAATTAACAAAGCAACAGATATTCTAATGGCACGTGCCTACCAGGAGCAGAATAAAAACACCCGAGCATTGAAGTTACTCCAACCCCATAGCAATAATGCAAAAAATGAGAATGCCATATTTTCTATGCTCAAAGATATTTACATTCAAGATAAACGCTGGCAAGAACTGGGAGAGTTATTAGGTAAATGTGCTAACCAGCAAAAAGACAATATTGAGGTAATAGTGATTTTCTTCAACAATGCAAGTGACCTTGGTGGTATAAAAAAACTATGGTCCTCTATAGATAAGAATATCAAGAGTAATCCCGAAGTTACTGCAACCTATGCTAGAGCACTTGGACGTAATAACAATGAGAGTGAGGCACTAGAGTTTTTACAAAATGAGATGAACAGAAATTATCATGGGTCTCTAGCAAATTCTTATAAGCAAATCAAATCAAATATACCCTTGCAACAACTCAAGTTTTTGGAGGACTTCATAAAAAGCCATCCTGCGGATAAAGAACTGCTGGCGGCCTTAGCCCGGCTTAGTCAAAACAATAGGATTCCAGCAAAAGCACGAGGATATTATGAGCAATTATTGCACAGTCACTCTGATGCCTCTATAGAGGATAGAATGAGTTATGCCAGGATATTAGAAGAAAGCAATAATACTAGCGACCAGCAAAAGGCCTATGAAATTTTGCGTTCTGTCTACACCAACCCAAAAACAACTAAGTAAAGTTAGAACTACTTACAAATGAGACCTATCAAATTTTGTGGTCTGCCTCAATCCCCCCAACAAACCCAAAAACAACTAAGTAAAGTTAGATGCTACTTGTGTAAGATTGTGTAAGCTTGTATAAACTTATCTTACTTGTCTAAACTGTTCTTTTTCAGGAGTTCCAAGAAGAGTTTATTACTCTCTGTTTCTTTCATCTTCTTAATGAGGAACTCTATTGCCGCCACATCTTCCATAGTAGATAGGAACCTGCGGATAATCCACATCATCTGTTGTTCTTCTTTTGATACTAACAAGTCGTCTCTGCGAGTGCCAGAACGGCGAATATTGATTGCTGGGAATATTCTCTTTTCCGCTATAGAACGTTCTAAGTGTAGCTCCATATTACCAGTTCCCTTAAACTCTTCATAGATCACCTCATCCATCTTGGATCCAGTATCCACTAAAGCAGTGGCGATAATAGTCAAGCTACCAGATTTCTCAAGATTACGAGCAGCACCAAAAAATCTCTTAGGTTTCTCCAAAGCATTGGAGTCCACACCACCAGTAAGAACTTTACCGGATGAGGGTGCCACTGTATTATAGGCACGCGCTAAACGGGTAATTGAATCCAGTAATATGACAACGTCTTTTTTATGCTCAACCAATCTCTTTGCCTTGTTGATTATCATCTCACTCACTTGGACATGACGTAATTGTGGCTCATCAAAAGTGCTGGCAACTACTTCGCCACTGACAGATCTTTGCATATCTGTTACTTCTTCTGGACGTTCATCAATCAATAAAACTATTAGCACACAATCAGGATGATTCGCCTCTATCGCGTGAGCTACGCTCTTGAGCAATTCGGTTTTACCTGCTTTAGGTGGTGATACTATCAAGCCCCTTTGCCCCTTTCCTATGGGACTTAATATGTCAATTAACCGAGTGATTACGTTAGTTCCTTTTGCCTTGCCTTTGTTCGGGAGCTCCAAAGTAAACTTCTCATCTGGGAAGACCGGCGTAAGGTTCTCATATAATATTTTATTTTGTGCCTCTTCCAAGGTCTCGCCATTTACAGTGTCAATGTGATTAAGCGATAGGTATCTCTCACTTTGCTTGGGTGTATTTATGCTACCTACTATAGTATCACCTGTGCGTAATTTGAACTTCTTAACTTGGCCTGGCGAAACATAAATATCATCCGAGCCAGCTAAATAAGAACTCTCACGAGAACGTAAGAAGCCATAATTATTTTGGACTATTTCAAGAGTCCCCTCACCTTTTATCTCTTCTCCCTTGCTAGCCGCATCTTTCAGTATGTGGAAGATAATATCCTGCTTCTTGGAACGGCTTAGTTTGTCTTTAAGACCTTCATCCTTGGAATAGGGTAGAAGCTCTTGAATTGTTTTTCCTCTTAGTTCTTTAATGTGTATCATAATTTTTATTTAATTGCACTCCTTATGCAATTTTTCCATAAATATATCCCTCAAATATATCCTCCTTTATAAATTCCTCTTTATAGATAGATTAAACTACCTAACTAATTGGCTAAATACTTGCTTATAGATCTAGCGCAGATTTGATTAGAGATTCTTTTCTATAAACTTTACCAGCTTTTCTTTACTAACAGCACCAACTAAGGTGTCCTTAGTTTTACCTGCGGCAAATATAATTATAGTAGGTATGCCACGCACACCATATTTCTGTGCCACTTCTCCATTAGCATCAATATCAAGCTTATAGAAATTTAACTTGTTAGCATATTCCATGGATAGTTCTTCGACTATTGGTGCGATGATTTTGCATGGACCACACCAATCAGCATAAAAATCTACCAATGCGAGTTCATTGCCTTCTTCTATGGCTGCATTGAACTCTGCTATATCAATATTTTTAACGTTACTCATTCTTTATAGATTATTTGTCTCAGGATTCTCTGCGTCTAGAGTTGCCAGATGGCCTGCCTCTATAGCCATTGCGATCTCTATCTCCTCCGCTACTACTATAGCTACTGCGTTCTCCTCCATCACTTGACCTACGATCACTTGGTGGTCTTCTATCGCTTGATCTTCTATCGCTTGATCTTCTATCGCTTGGTCTTCTATCACTTGACCTTCCATCACTTGATCTTCCATCACTTGATCTGCGATTATTAGGCCGACGACGTCCGCCACTACTGCTATGTCTTCTTCTTGAGGAACCTCTATAGCCACCATCGCGACCTCCTGGTCTACCGCCACGTCTGTGACGACGTCTATCTGAATCCGACTTCTTGTCGCTCCGCCAC